>JAYVCO010000095.1:0-13931 GCA_043749935.1 Planctomycetia bacterium | reverse complement strand
GCTTGACGAGTGAGCGATTTCAACAATGTCACACAAAATAATAGCTGAAGACGGCAAGCGCCGGCAACATCGACAATGCCTTCAAGAATTGATGGAATCGACTGATGGTCCATTGCGAGTTGCGAGCGCCTACATCACTGACAAGGACTTGCTGCTTAGCGCGAGAAAGCGAAGGGTGCAGCTTCTCACGTCTTTCTCTGATTTAGACATCATTTCCGGCGCTACTTCTCTCGCCTGCTTGAAATCGCTCATTGAAGCGGAAGTTGAATGCTTCTACTTGCCAAAGCGTCCAAGGCTTCACGCCAAAGTCTACATCTTTGGAGATGATGTTGCGGTCGTTACCTCTGCAAATCTAACAAATAGCGCGATGGACTCGAATATTGAGGTTGGCGTTCAAATAGCCGGAATAGCGGTCAAGGAACTTTCTGTTTGGTTTGACGCGCAACTGAGCAGGGCCGACCGTCTTCAACTGGGCGAAGTTTCTGATTGGCTTCAACGATTCGCTGACGCGGACGCGCGCAGCAAATACCGGCGTTTTCTAGATGAGTTGACCCTCGAACCAATCTTGCCCGTCAATGAGTCATCGACCAGCGGTTGCATTGAGAACCCGGAAGCGATGCGCAGTTTCCAAGAAAAAATGAAAACAGAGCGGGGATTTAGCACAAGCGTGCAGTATTTCTTGTGCAACACAAACCGAAGGAATCGCGAGCGCATCGACTCGGGGGGCTTCAAGTATGAGGAATTGATGCGATCAAGCGGGTATGCGCTAACGTGGGAATCATTTCGCTCTACAAAGCACATGAAGCGAGTTCGAAAAGGTGACGTGATCTTCATGTTCGCAAAAGGTCTCGGCATAATTGCAATTGGGGAGGCAACGGACACGTATCGAATTCGGGATCCGGGCGATCGAGACAGAATCGAAAAAGACATTGACGGCCGAGAGTGGCAAATCCCAGCACTATGGTGGTTTTGGAACAAAGACGATCCATTCGAGTGGGAAAAAACAAGTAATTCGTCCTTCATAGACGTGTCCGATGGAAACTGGAAAGACCAGCGAGAAGCGGTGTTAGGGCAACTTTTCGGGGACAATTAGGCTTCGTTTTGTACACGGCCGCTACCAATATTCACATTGAAGAAATGTGGTTTTTGGAATCTCGGCACGAATTCAACGCTGTCCAGGTCGCGGCCAAACATGCGTCGAGATAGAGTGGGGCTCTTGGACATTGGCCATCGCAATCTGGCCCCGACGGAACTGACGATTGATTTGGAAAGGAATGACCAGCCGAGATGGAATTTCAGAAGGTACTAACGCTCGCGGGACCCAACATTTGGGCCAAGTTTCCCGTGCTCGAAGCCTGGGTGGAACTGGGCGATTTGAAGGATTCGCCGTCGAACGAAATGCCGGGCTTCAACGACCGGGTCATGGGTTGGCTCCCCTTGATGATCGAGCACCGCTGCAGTATCGGCGAGCGGGGCGGATTTTTCGAGCGGTTGCGGCGGGGAACCTATTTGGCCCACATCCTCGAACATGTCACGCTTGAGCTGCAAAGCCTGGCCGGCGCCACTTTCGGTTATGGCCGGGCTCGCGAGACCTTGAAAGAAGGCTTGTTCCGTGTGGCGGTCGAATATGACCACGAGCAGCTCGGGCGCGCCTGTTTGGAAGCTGGCCGACAACTTTGCCTGGCGGCCGTGTACGATCGGCCCTTCGATGTTTCCGATGAGGTCCGAAAGTTGCGGGCCTTGGCCGACGAAGTTTGTTTGGGGCCGAGCACGCGCGCGATCGTCGACGTGGCAGAAGCTCGAAAGATTCCCGTAGTGCGATTGACTTCCGGCAGCCTCGTGCAGTTGGGATATGGAGCCAAGGCCCGCCGGATTCTGACCGCCGAGACAGATCGAACCGGCGCGATCGCCGAAACGATTGCACAGGACAAGGACCTCACTCGCGCGCTGTTGCGCCAGGTGAGCGTGCCCGTTCCGGTCGGTCGCCTCGTGAAAGACGCGGCCGATGCGTGGGCGGCAGCGATGGAAATCGGCGTGCCTGTCGTCGTCAAGCCGCAATTCGGCAATCACGCGCGTGGCGTCGTGCTTGGCGTTTCGACGCGCGAGGAGATTGAAGCCGGCTTCCGCTTCGCCGCGCTCAACGGCGCCTCGATCATGGTGGAGCAATTTGCGCAAGGCGCCGAGCACCGGCTGCTGATCGTGGATGGAAAACTGGTCGCCGCCGCGCGCGGAAATCCGGCCGAAGTCGTGGGGGACGGTCGGCAAACCATCGCCGAGTTGATTGAATCGCAATTGAATTCCGACCCGCGACGAGGCAAGGAACTGGCGTTCCCTCTGGCGATCATCGAAGTCACTCCGCCCGTGCTGTTGGTGCTCGAACAGCAGGGCTACACGGTCGATTCCGTGCCGGCCAAAGGCCAGCAGGTGATGATCCAGCGCAACGGCAATTTGGCGATTGACGTCACCGACGAGGTACACCCCGACTTTGCCCGCATGGCCGTATTGGCCGCGCGCACGGTTGGACTCGACGTGGCCGGCATCGATGTGATTGCCGACGATATCAGCCGTCCCCTCGAACAGCAGGGCGCCGCCGTCATCGAAGTCAACGCGGGACCGGGACTGCAAATGCACGTCGAACCCGAGTCGGGCAAGCCCCGACCGGTCGGCGAAGCCATCATGGACACGCTGTTTGCCGCTGGCGAAACGGGACGGATTCCGGTGGTTTGCGTCACCGGGGCGGAAAGGACAACCGCCGTCACCAGGTTGCTTGCGCACCTTTTAGCCGGCTCCGGACGAACGCTAGGGGTGGCTTCGGCTGAGGGCATTACTGTCGGCGGCAATCGGATTCACACCGGCGATTGTCGCGGCGGCGAACACGCGCGCGGCATGTTGATCAACCCGCTGGTCGAAGTCGCACTTTTCGAGTCTTCGCCCGAAACGATCGTCTCCGAAGGAGTCTGTTTTCAATATTGCGATGTCGTCGTGGTAACTTCGATGGGCGAAGGAATTCTGCTGGATCTTGCCGAAGGGGACACGCCCGAAAAAAAGTCGCTTGTCTATCGAGGGCCAGGTGACATCGTTACTCCTCAAGGGGCCATCGTGCTCAAGGCGGGCGAGCCGTTGGGGCCGATCGTCGCCGGCCACGCGAAGGGCCGACTGGTGTTGTTTTCCACCGACGCAATGCACCCCGAGATCGAAGAACACCGTTCCACCGGCGGCTGCGCCGTCTTTCCTCGCGACGGTGCGATCGTCCTTAGCGTCGGAACCCAAGAGACCGCGCTCGCGAAGATGCCCAAGTTGGCATTTGACGAAACCACGTTGGCAGCAGTTGCCGGTGCTTGGGCCTTGACGCCGGAAAACCACCAAATCATCGCGAACGCGCTCGCCACCTTTTCAAAACAAGCCTGAACCTTCGTCGCGGAATGCTGACCCATCGCACCCCTTCGACAGCACAACTGCCAGTTGTACCGGATTTAAGGCCCGTTCTTGCCATTTGGTAATTTTGACAGAACTACCCAATTCAACCATACTAACCATATTGAGACCGCGTCCTTCCCAAGGCTCGACATATCGGGCAACAGGCGTGCTCCGGGCTGTTCCAGCTCCGGATCGTGCTGCCTCCGAGCGGTCAGTTTCGCTTTAGGGTCCGCGTTTCGCTCGAGCGAGGTAGTATGCGCGATTTCACTCGGTCATTTGCCTGGTGGGTCCTGGCGATTGCCGCTCTTGGAGCGCTAGCCGCGTCCACGATCTGGGCGGACGAAGTCGTGGAAGACACCGTGGTCGCGGACGGCGACGATGCGACGCCGGCCGCGGACGACCCGCCCGCCGGCTCGGCCGATTCCGAAGCCAAACTCGGTGCCCCCGCCAAAACACCTCCCAGAAGCCGCTATGCCGTACCCGACCCGGCCTTGGAGCTGGCCGATCCACGCACATATCGCCTCAAGGTCATCATCCGGGTCGAAGCCAACGAAGGCGCGGTGAAAAATGTCGTTGCCATGGGCCCGATTCCCATGGATTGGCCGGAACAACGGGTCCGGTTGATCAGCCAGAAACTTAGTCCGCTAGCCAAGTGCAGCGAGACGATCCTCAAAGGCCAGGCAGCAATCTTGAAGCTGCAAGTGCCGCAAATTGCCAAAGGCGGCTCAGCATTTGTCGAGCGGTTGTATGAAATCACGCGCTATCGCACGAAGTTCTCTATCCCTGGCGAGCAACTAAAGCTTTCCAAAGCGACCCCCGCGGAGCTTAAAGAACAGGTTGCGGGCGATGCGCCGGGCGTGGAAACGAAAAGTCCCAAGATGATCGAATTGACCCAGGCACTGCGCAAGAGCAGCGAAGACGCTGGGGCCTGGGAAACGATCAAGAGCTTCTGGAGCTGGACGCGGGACAACGTGAAATTCGAAAATGGCGATTTCCGCGGCGCGTTGTTCGCAATCGAAAACCGTTGCGGCGACTGCGAAGAAATGAGCGCGTTGTTCGTGGGCATGTGCCGGCTGTCGAGCATTCCGGCGCGCACCGTGTGGGTCGAAGGCCACGATTATCCCGAGTTTTATCTGCTCGATCAGCAAGGCAAGGGCCACTGGATTCCAGCTCAGGTGGTCGGCCCGCCGTGGTTCGGAGAAATCACCGAATATCGGCCAATCTTTCAGAAGGGCGATCGCTTTTACGATCCGCTGCAAAAAGAGTACGTGCGCTACGTGCCGCACACGGTCAAAGCAGCCGATGGCCAGGCCGCGCCCAAGCTGATTGTCGATCATCAGATCATTGCCGACTCCGATATCAATGGTCCTTCCTACAACAATGCCAAGTAGGAATGTTCGAGGCGGAAACAGGGCGAGCGAGGTTTTTGTCATGGGCATTCGCCCGGCGAACACGAAGTGTTGGCCATTCAGCTCGATGCGTGTTGTAGCCGCGATTTTCTGCGCGGCCGTTTGCTCGTGGACACTGAGCGGATTGTGCGCAGCCGAGAAATCGGCCGACGCTTCCATTACTTCGCCGATCGCCGCGAGCCCAAACAGCGAGCAATTGCTCATCGAGCGGCGCGCGTCCCGGCTGAAACAGATGCCCAGGCAACCTCGGCCGCCGGTGGCCGATGAATCGAGCGACAATCCGATCGACCGATTCATTGCGGCCAGTTGGAAAGCTGCCCCGGCCGGCGCCAAGCCGCAGCCTTGCGACGACGCGACGTTTTTGCGGCGAGTGTATCTCGATATCATCGGCGTGATCCCGACGGCGACCGAGGCCAATCGTTTTTTGGCATCGGCCGCCAGTCCGACCAAGCGCGAAAAACTGATCGACCAGTTGCTCGCGCGAAAGGCCGATTACGCGGCCCACTGGACGGCCTTTTGGGAAGACGCTTTGGCCAGCCAGAACGTGCTCGCCCAAGGCGGCATCCTCACGCGTGGCAACTACCGGCAGTGGCTCATTGACAGCTTCGAGAACAACCGGCCGTTTGACGTGATGGTGGCTGAACTGCTCGATCCGACGATGCCCGGCCGCAAAGCGGCGGAAACCGAAGTCATCCTGGGCTCCAAGTTCACGATCGAATTCGTGCGCAACGAGGACCACGGCGTTACCTTGCAAACGGCAGCCAACGTTGCCCAAGTATTCTTGGGCACAAGCATGAAGTGCGCCAGTTGTCACGACCACTTTGAAAACAACGAGTGGCCGCAAGATCGCTTTCTGGCGTTTGCCGGTCTGTTCGCACCGGCGGACCTGGAACACATTCGCTGCGAACTAAAAAGCGGCAAGACCGTACCGGCGAGGTTTCCTTTCGATCTGCCGGACGCGCCCGAAACGGTGCCGGCCGATTTACAAGGCCGCTTGCACCTGGCGGCCCAATCGATCACGGACCCGGCCAATCCTCGGTTTGCCAAGACAATCGTGAATCGACTCTGGAAACGTTACCTGGGCTGGGGCCTGTTCGTGCCGGCCGATGATTTTCGCCTCGACGTGCCGGCCAGCCATCCGGAACTACTCGACTGGCTGGCCTACGACTTTGTCGAGCACGGTTGCGATCTTAAACACACGATTCGCAAGATTCTCACTAGCCGCACGTATCAGCTCCGCTACGACCCTCAATTGGAAGATCACTTTTCGCCTGGCGCCAAAAACGGGCCGCGCTATTTTCGCTCGCCCGGCTTGCGGCGCCTCACGGCCGAGCAATTGCTCGATAGCATCCGCGTGGCCACGACTGGACAGTTCGTGCCGGCGGAGCGGTCGTTGCTCGACAACCGCTCGACCGCGCTGTCTCGCGCCTTGGGCCGGCCCGCTTCGCGCAATGAAATCAGCACCGCACGCCCGGATGACGCGGCGGTCGTCCAGTCGCTGGAACTGCTCAATGGTCCCGAATTGCACCAGATGATTTATGCCAACGCCGTCTTTGCCGACGCTCCCGGCCGTCAGGATCCTAGGCGCGCGGTCGACCGCCTCTATCGGGCCGCGCTCAGCCGGCCAGCCACCGTGGCCGAGAAAAATGTGGGTCGCGCCTACCTGCAAGGGGCCGAGTCCCAGGCCGAGGCGATGAAAGACATGTTATGGGCACTGGTGTGCAGTCCCGAGTTTCAATACATCAAATAGTCAAACGTCTCATGCACAACTTGGATCGTCGCCAATTCATGCAGCGTTCCGCAGCCGGCCTGGGTGCCCTGCTGGCGCCTGCCGCGCTAGGCACCTCGGGCGCGAGCTTGCTAGCAGCTGCCGAATCGCAATGCGTCAAAAAGCTGATCGCAAAGGCCGACTCGGTGATCATGATCTGGTTGCCCGGCGGGATCGCGCAGACCGATACCTGGGATCCCAAGCAGCACACGCCCTTCACCCCTGGGATGAAAGGCAGCGAGCTGTTGGGCAGCTGCCCTTCGATTCCGACGTCGGTCGACGGCCTGCGGTTTGGCGAAGGCTTGGAGAACATCGCCTCGGTCATGCACCACGGCACGCTGTTGCGGAGCCTGACCAACGAAACCAAGTTCGGCGCTGTCCATTTGAAGGCCCAATACTACATGCTGACCGGCTATCTGTTTCCGGTCGGGCTCAAGGCGCCGAGCATCGGTGCGGCTGTGGCTCGCACGTTGGGCCCGCGACGCGAAAACGTGCCTCCGTACATTTACATCGGTCGCGACATCGACACCAGCGATGCCGAAAAACAATTCATCAGCGAGTCGATTGGCCCGGGCTTTTACGGCGTGAAGCATGCGCCGCTAATGATTCCCGATCCCACGCAAGGTCTTTCCACCCTCAGTGCCGCGGCCGACATGACCATCGAGCGATTGGATCGTCGGCTCAAGTATCTCAAGAGTGTGGGCAGTCTCGCCGGCGAGCAGTTGCGCGGTTCGCAAAAGGCCGAAGACTATTTGAAGCTGATGGACGCGGCCCGGGCGATGATGGACTCGCCGGTCAAGTCGGCGTTCGACTATGCCAAGCAAGAAAAGCAAAGCACGCTCGACGCGTACGAGCCGAAAATTGCCCGCGGCGAAGTGCAAGACAAAAACTACTATTTCGGCCGGCGATTCGGCCACGGGCTGCTCTTGGCGCGGCGGCTGGTCGAGTCGGGCGCCCGGTTCGTGCAGGTAGAATATCAATACGGCCCGTTTCGCGGCTTCGACATGCACGAAGACGGACAATCGCGAATGGTCGAAATGAAAAAACAAATCGACGGCCCGATCGCACAACTCGTTCGCGACCTGGCCGACCGCGGACTGCTCGAACGAACGCTGGTGGTCGTGGCCACCGAGTTCGGCCGTACGATTGCCAATCAGCCGAAGGCCGGCGTCGAGCCGATCGGTTTTGCCGAAGGTCAGTCGGGCGACAAGCTGATTATCGAAGACCAGAAGATGTACGGATTTCACGGCCACTTCAG
Source organism: Planctomycetia bacterium (assembly GCA_043749935.1). Classification (GTDB taxonomy): domain Bacteria; phylum Planctomycetota; class Planctomycetia; order Pirellulales; family PALSA-1355; genus PALSA-1355. Next base: position 6,079 of record JAYVCO010000095.1, on the reverse strand, counting down.
CAGCGCCAACAGCCTGCTATTTTTTGGCGGTGGGTTCAAGCCCGGACTCGTCTACGGCCGCACGGCCGATCGCCACCCCATGGTGCCGGTCGAGAAACCCGTATCGCTCACAGACGTTCACGCCACGATCTACAAAGCGCTCGGCATCGCGGCCGACACCAACTATGTCACCGAAGGCCGCCCGTTCTACGTGACCAAGGACGGCAAAGGGCAAGCGATTGACGCCTTGCTGGCGTAGCGCCATCGCGCGAAGTCGGGCAAACGGTCATTGGCGCTGCTACGATGGTGGCATGCCATCGAAACTCTTTCACCCGTTCACAGTCGCCATCGCCGTCGGGGCGCTTTACGTTAGTGCCGCCTGTTTTGGCGCCCTTCGAGGTACGAGAGCATCATCTCTGGGGCCCATCATCGCTCTGAATTTGATCAATGTTGTCTATTTTTTCTTCTATTACTATGATCTCCGGTATTTGAAAACGAAGGCAAAGGCCGAGTCGACGGCAGCGATCCGACAGCACCAGCCTTGGCAATTCCGGCTATCTACGGCTCTGTTCTTCGTCACTACGCTCGGCATTTGGTTCGCAGTGGTTGCAAACTCTGCGCACCGGCAGCAACGCGCCGTGCAAGAGATCCAGCAACTTAACGGAACGGTCATCTATTCGAACCAAGGCTACACGCCTCGCGAGTGGCTAAAAATCTTCTTGCCGCAAGACTACGCGCTGACCGTGATCGAAGTTCGCTTCGACAAGTTGAGCATCGACGACAATGGTCTAGCGGTCGTGGCGGCCTTGCCCGAACTGACGTCACTCGACCTGTCCGAAACCAAAATCACCGACAAAGGCATTGCCCATTTGGAAGGCTTGACCGGGCTCACCACGCTCAATTTGAAAGGGACCAGGCTTACCGACAAGGGCTTGGCCCATTTGCAGGGCTTGACCAGACTCAACTATTTAACACTTGACGGAACCGCATGTTCGAGCGACGGACTTAAGTACTTGAAGAACATGAACCAACTGATCGTTCTCAGCCTGGCGTTTACGAAGGTCGGCGATGAGGGGCTGGAGGTTTTTCGGAACATGCCGTTCCTTTCAAATCTGGCACTTGGCGCCACACGGATCAGTGATGTCGGGCTGGTAGAAGTAAAAGGATTGAAAAAGCTATTCGCCCTGTTTATCTGTGGAACACAGGTCACGCCAGCGGGTCTGGCTGAACTGAATAACATGCCGAATCTGACGCAATTATCGGTTTCCCGCGAACTGGTTGGTCCCGAGGGAATCCGTCAGTTGCAGCAATTCCGTACGCTCAAAGCTCTCTATTTTGGAGGAACCGACGATCCGGCCACCGCTTCCGAGTTGAAGCGAGCCATGCCCGCTCTTACCGTTATGGGCATTAACAAGTACACCATTAACTAGATTCAAGAATGCCGCCGAAACGCTTTGACCCCGTTAAGAATGCCGCCGTCCTTAGCGTCATTGCCGCTTGTCTGAGCTTCTTCGGCGCGATGTCGGCCTTTCGGGGCACGGGTCGGGGAGCAGGCGGGTTTCTCCTCGCTATATTTCTGATGACCCTGTGCATGGCGATCATCAACGTTTCTCGCTGGGCGTCGTTAAGAAAGCAGGGAACCTCAAAGCCAGAAGACCTGAAAGCAGTAGCGCAAAAGCGAAATCCCTGGCAATTCAATCTGTCTGCGTTACTTCTGATAGTGACCATGACCTGCATCTGATGGGCCGTCATTTCGAACTCTGCCCAGCGACAACAACGCGCCGTCCAGACTATCCAGCAATTCAACGGAAGTGTTACCTACTCTCTCCAAGTCAGGCTGCCAGCGTGGCTAAAAAACTTGCTGCAAGAAGACTACGTGTCGAATGTGACCGAGGTTCGTCTTGATAAAAGCGATATCGACGATGTCGGTCTGGCCATCGTTGCCAATCTGCCTGAATTGGGCTCGCTCAACTTGGAAGGAACCAAGATCACGGACAAGGGCATTGCGCATTTGAGCGGCTTGACCAGACTGACGTCGCTCGAGCTGGGCGGAACCAAGATCACCGACAAGGGTCTCTCGCAATTGTGCGGGTTGACGAGGCTCGCGTCTTTGAATCTCAACGGAACCGAATGTTCGAGCGAAGGTCTAAAGTATCTGAAAAACATGAGCCGGCTTAGCCATCTCAGCTTGGCATTTACGAAGGTCAGCGACGAGGGGCTGGTGGTCTTACGCAATATGCCGCTTCTTTCAAACCTGCAACTTAATGGCACACAAGTCGGCGACGAAGGGTTGAGAGAAGTGGCAAAATTGAAACGAATGATGTTTTTGGATATCTGCCAGACGCGCGTTACGCCAGCGGGACTGGCTCAATTGAAAGAGTTATCAAATTTTCTTGAATTGTGGGTTTCCGGCGAACTTGTCAATCCCGAAGGAATTCGCCAGTTGCAGCAATTGCGGGGACTCAAGACTCTCTGCTTCGGGAAAACTGACGATCCGAAGGCCACCGCCGTCGAATTGAAGCGAGCGATGCCGAGCGTGAGCGTTTTCGAGATTAGCAAGCTCCGGAACAAGCAGGGCCAAAGTCTCGGGCGCATGCCACTTCCGCAGCGCGCTCAACCCGCGAAATCGGGTTTTCCTGATTCGTCCGGCTCGTGATAGAATCGCCATTCGGATGGTTCGTCTTCAATTCCTTGAAAGCCGATTTTCAAAGTCGCGAGCCTCATCGGCATGAATGGTCACGAAAAAAGCACCGCCGAACTAACTTTGAAAGCCGCCCCCCCGCTCACCAAAGGCTGGGCGATCGCGCGGGCCATGAAGCATGGAGCGCGTTTTGGGATCCTGCTGGCGCTAGTGCTCGGTTTGGTTGCTGGAAATTCCATCATCATGCACTTGCTCGATCAGTTCGACACGATGCAAAGGTCAGGGCATTTCAATTGGTCACTGATCGCTAGCCGCCTGTTTGGTTTGATCGCGGTCATTCTAGTTTTCGCATCGATCCCGCCGATCCTGTTTGGCCTGGCCGCGGCGCTCAATGCGCGACCGCGCGATGGATCGAACCCGTTTGACGCGGATCAAGACGAACCGCGATCGTTCTCAAACCGCTTGCGCCATTTCCTGGACGATACGGCGCCGCCCGGCTTGCCCAATGACCAGCCCAATGAAACGGCTCCGCGATCGCGGATGGCATTTTTTATGGCGTTCATTCCCAGCCGCCGCACCAGCCCCAAATCGGCCGGTTATATCCGCGAGGTCCTGTGGCGCATCCATCGGCTGGTTCGTGGGAGCTCGTAGTGGCGCCAAACACGATCCGATTCTTTCTGGCCGGGATCATGCAAGGCTCGCATCTGGCCGCCACTCTGCACCGCCAAGACTATCGGGCGCACATCAAGCAATTGTTGGCAGCTCACTTCCCGGGCGCCGAGATTTACGATCCGCTGGCCGACCATGCCGATTCGCTCAACTACGATGACGTTCGGGCACGAGACGTTTTTCTTTATCACAACGCGCTTTGCGGCCAGGTCGATGTGGTGCTGGCCTTCGTGCCCGAGGCTTCGATGGGCACCGCCATTGAAATGTGGGAAGCCTACCAGCACGGCCGGGCCGTGATCGCGATCAGTCCGATGAAGCACAACTGGGCCGTCAAATTCTTGAGCCACGAGTTGTACGCGGACCTGGACGAATTCGAAGTAGCACTGGTCACAGGACAACTGGCGGCCCGGCTCGACGAAATCCTCGGTCGATAGCTTCGCTGCGCTTCGCGCTACTTGATCGACTTGACGACGTTCATCACATCGTCTTTGGAAAACTGGGGCGAGCGAACCCTGATTACCAACATTGCCTGGCCAGACTTGCCATGGAAATGGCCGAGGACCTCGTAGTATTCGTCCTGCGTGCTTTCTTCGACCCCTTTGGAGATCCTGAACTCGGCCGGCTTGCCGTTGATTTGCGCCTCGATCTTCTCGCTCTCCGTGGTCTTCAGCTTCTCGGTGTGCCGCTGGCCGCCGTCCTCGATGGACTTGCGAAATTGCGTTTCCATCTGCTCCGAGTCGCCGATATCCGCGTTGAACTCCGCCAGCCATAACACGCTATCGTCGGCGACGTCCGTATAGGTGACCATGCGCATGAATCTCTTGTTCGTGAATGGCACCTGCATGTCCAGCGACATTTTCGGTTCGAGCGACTCGGGCACGTCGATGCTGGCGATCTCGGCCGTCACTTGCTTGACGACTTCCGGGTCGGTGCTCGTCGAGTCCTTGAGCATGCGCACTGCCATGTAGCCACCCACGCCCAGGCCGCCGCAGCACAACAGCGCCAACACGCCAAAGCCAATCCCAAACGCCAGCAGCACCTTGGTCGTGCCGCTCATGCCAGTCTTGACGGGCTCCGGGCTGTCGTACGGGTTGATGGGTTCTGACATGGAAAGTCGCCTCGACGGCTAAAGAAATGGAACGTGCTATTCGTACCAGCGCGCTCGAGGCCGCTGGGCCTGAATCATTCTCATGCCTGCCGTGGAACGTGTCAATTTTTGTTCGACACAAAAAACAGCCTCGACGGCGCTAATGGGCGCTCGTCAGGCCCTGACCCGTGCTCGCCCGTTGCGGCTGGTGGCTGGGCACCGCAAAGCGATCCGACTCTTTGGCCGCCGCTCGCGAGGTGCGCCATAATTGTCGCAGCGAGGCGGTGAGGCTGGGGCTTTCGGTGAGCCGGTACGGCGAGTCGGCAGGCAGCTCGGCCATCAGGCGCGAGTGGGCCGTGGCCAGATTGTGATAGGGCAGCGAAGGAAACAGATGGTGTAAGGCATGAAACCGCAAACCCACCGGCGCCCATAACTCAGACAGCAGCGGCCGTCGCGGGTAGTTGACCGAATCGAGCAGTTGTTCCAGAAACGTCACTTCCACGCCAGGGTTCGTATACCGATGCGCGCCGAGCGTCCGCACGGCGTTGAAAAACAAGATCAGAACGCTCAGCGGGTAGGCGGTGAGCAAGAATCCGATCGGAATGACCTTGGCGATCAGCAGCGTCGCCACGCTTGCCGTCCAGAGGAAGCAAAGAAACTCCTGCAATCGAAAAATCCGCAGCACTTTGCGCGTCGGCAACGGACGGATGTAGGTGGGATCCATGACCATCGACGAAGCCCGACGATGGACAAAGTCGCGAAAGGCGGGGCTGATCCAGGAAATCGGCGCCAGAATCAGGAACCGCACCACGGCGATGATTGGAATCACGAATGGCTGGCAAAGATAAAACAGAATATGCCAAGGCCGAGTCGTGCCGAGCGGCAAGTACTCGCCATCGTCGTGCGTGGCAAAGTGCTTGCGCATGTGATGATCGACGTGGGTGTAGTACATGAAGCTGGGCATCAGAAACGGAATGCCGCACAGCAGGTTCCACGCGATTCGAAAGTTGCGGAACGACTTTTCGCGAAGGTGCGTCAGCTCATGAGTGAAAAGGACGGCCCGATAGTTGAGTATTCCGCACAGCAGAAACACGGCCGCCTGTTGAATGGAAAAAGGCGTCAGCACGCGGCGCACGAGACTGAAGCAGATCGCGCCGCCGATGAGCGAGATCAGGAAGTCGGCCCAATAGACAACCGGCCGAGGAGTGAATAAATCCTTGACGATATGGCGCGCTTGGGTCAAGGAAAACGCGCTGGGCGTGGCGAGTTTGTCTGCCATCAGACGAAGCCTCACGGGGGCTAATCGCGGGTGTCAAGCAGGGCGGCCATTTGGGGTGGTTTGGTTCCCGAGCGGTCAGCCTTGGAACGAATAGGACCAGTCCCTTGGACCTATCCCCTACGCAAAAAACGTTGCCAGCGCAAAGAAAATCCGAGCGCTAACGTATTATCCTCCTATCGGTCATAATTCATTTAATTGATACCCAAATTGGAGCAGCTTGGAAAACTCAATTGAGCTGGTTATCACGCCTCCTTGTTCGGCTCGCGAATTGAAGATACCATACGCATGGCCATAACCCCCCTTGCGGCTGGCCTTTGCGCGAATCGCTCGTCGGTTTTTCCCGGGTGGGGCGGTGTCGCCCGGCGAAGGGGAAATCCAAAGTTGTTTTTGGCGTCCGCTTACCAAGGCACGCTCCCTAAGTCTG
>JAYVCO010000094.1:0-5250 GCA_043749935.1 Planctomycetia bacterium | reverse complement strand
ACCTGGCCACGGGGTGTTCAGGGCTGCTCAGTACCGCTTGGCGATAAGCCGCCTCGGCGTCGGCATATTGACCTTCCTGATGAAGCTGCCATCCGCGCTTCAGCGTTGCCGCGAGATCTACCATGGGGCTCACTGCATTTTGGAATCTATGGATCGCGTCGTATTCTTGGCAAGACTATGCGAACTCAAACGCGTTGCCCAGGAATTTCGTGGGCCTCACCTGGACGCGCCGGGCCTGGGTCGTCGAGCGATGGGATCGCGAGATGTTCTGCCGGTGGCACAACCATGCAGCCACTCGCAGGACACGCACGTTGTGTATCTGAAGTGATGGCCAGATCCAAGTTCAAACTGACCGCCGGGTCGATGATCGTGGCGGCCGCCAACTCCCTTGAAATCGAGTTTAACCGCGTGAAACTGGGCGTGCAAGGGAATCGTTGCCGCCGACGGCGACTCGGGCTGGATGGCCCGAGAGGTTGTGACGAAAAAACGTTTCAGGCCGGCTCTCGGACAATGGTTCTTGCCAGTTCGCCCGCGATACGGTCGAACAGTTCAGACCAGTTGTCGAGCACGGTTTGTCGAAACAGCCGCATGCTGGGATACCAGGGGCTATCCTCGCGATCGAGCAAAAAACGCCATTCCGGAGCAAACCCCAACGCGATCCAGACAGGCACGTCCATCGCGCCGGCCAAATGCGCGACGGCCGAATCGGAAGTGATCACGAGGTCCAAATTTTTCATCACTGCGGCTGTGTCCATGAACGCACCGCCTTCGTCATCCATGTCGGGAAACTCGATTACCGAAAAAGTTTTCGAGAGCTGGACGATTTGTTCGGTGCCCATCCCTTTTTGCAGGCTGATCAACTGTACGCCGGGCACTTGTCCCAAGGCCTTGAAGTAGGCCAACGGAATCGAGCGATGACGGTCGTTGCTGTACGCCGGGCTGCCTTGCCAGTGAATGCCAACTTTGAACCCGTCGATGCCGGATAGCCGTTGCCGCCATCGCTCGATCCTTTGTGGATTGGCGACAATGTAGGGCGTCTGGGCCGGAATGGTGGCCAGCGAGGTTTCGAACACGGCCGGCAAACTCAGTAGAGGAATTTGATAGTCAAAATGGCGTCCGGCGCCGCCCCGATCCACCACGTTCGCAAAGCCTGATTCCTTGAGCAGCGGAACCATGTCGTGATGTACTTCAATCAACACCTGGGCACCCGCGGCACGCTCGTCAACCAATGGCGCGTATCGCAGGAATTGCAGCGCGTCGCCGAAGCCCCATTCGGCATACACCAAGATGGTTTTGCCTTGAGCGGGCGAACCGTTCCAAAGCGGCTGCGTGAAGTCTCGGGGAAACCGGTTCTGGCACTGCATGCGATGCTCGAACTCCTGCCAACCCTCGGCGAATTCGCCCTTCATCAGAAGCAGCGTGCCGTGGAAGAAATGGGCCTCCGGGTTGTCGGGCCAGAGGCTTAAAATCCGTTCGATATACTGGGTCGCGTCATCCCATAACCCCCGGTTCATGCAGATGGAGAACAAGCCAAAGAGTGCCTCGATGTGATCGCCCGCGGCACTCTGTACGAATCGAAAATGGGCTTCAGCCTCAGGATAGTTACTCTCGTTTTGGAAAATGGCTGCCAGTTTGAGATGGGCCTCGATGTTGACTGGATCGATTTCGATCGCCCGAGCGTAGCACCCTCGAGCTTCGTCCGTTCTTTTCAGTGCCGCCAAAGTCTGTGCCAACGCATTCAGGGCTTCGACCGACTCGGGCACGAGGCGCAGAGTCTCGCGATAGCAATCGGCAGCCTCGGCAAACTGTTTCTCGCTGCGCAGAGCAGTCCCGAGCTTGTAGTGAGCGGCGGCAAGATCGGGTTTGATCGTCAGAGCGTGGCGATAGGAGCCGGCCGCTTCAGACGTTCTCTTTTGGACGGCGTACCAGTCGCCCAGCATGAGGCGAATTTCGGCCGAGTCAGGGCGCAGTCGCAGGGCTTCCAGAATCGACGCGAGCGCTTCGGCGAACTGTCTTCGTTCCAGCCGCATTTCCGCGAGATTACTATGCGACTCTGCCAAATCGGGGTCCAATTGCAAGGCCCGGTCAAAACAGCTTATCGCTTGGGCCTCCTCGCCAAGCTCCCGATAGACGTTGCCCAAGTTGTTGTAGGCCGCGGCGAAGTCTGGCTTCAGCTCGATCGCTTTACAATAACTGACTGACGCTTCGCGCAGGCGGCTTGTCGACTGATAGGCCAGCGCCAAGTCGGCATGGTAGATCGCTCGGGAACTGTCGGCGCGAACGCATCGTTCCAATTGGTCGATAGCCTCGTTCAACCGCCCCTGGTCGTAATACAGCAAGCCTTGGCAATACAACGCCTGCGGCATCTCGGGGCTGATAATGAGCACCTGCCGATACGCTTCGGCCGCTTGCTCCCAATCTCCCGATTCGTGGAGTTGTCGTCCATGTCTCAAAGCTGCCATGAGGTCTGCCATGGATAATTACGACCGAAGATCGCTCCCCGGAGGATTCTGTGCAACGTTGAGGAGGTTTTCCAACTCGTAACGAGCCAAGGCGAATTCCGGCCGGATTTCCAACGCCTGCCGATAAGCGGAGTTTGCTTCCGGAAGGCGCCCGAGCGCCCGGTAGCAGTTGCCCAGGTTGAAGTTGATTTCCGGTGAACTTGGAAGCAACCCAATTGCCTTTTGAAAGGCGATTAACGCCTCCGGCAGCCGGTCTTGCTGCTTGAGCATCGTGCCCAAGTTGTTGTACGGCTCGGCGATCCGGGGATCGAGCCGCACGGCTTCGCGAAAGCATTGTTCGGCCTCGGCAAGTTGTCCGGCATCGCGCAGCGCATTGCCCAGGTCGTTGTGTGTTTCCGCGGTGTTCGGTTCGATGTCCAACGCTTTACGGAAGCAATCGATCGCCGGCTGCTTTTGTTGAGTAGCCCAATAGGCGGCTCCAAGATGGTGATGAAACTCGGCCGGCAATGGGTTGCAACTCAGCGCCGTTTGAAAGTGGTCGATGGCCGCGGCGGGCCGGCCTTGTGCCAGCGCCACCATGCCGAGCAGATGGTGCGCGTCGGCATTCCTTGGTTGTGACTGAAGCACCTGCCGGTAAACTTCCGCGGCCAGGTCGAGCCGCCCAGCCTGATGGTGTTGGAGTGCAAATTGAAGCGTTTGAAAAGCGGTGGACATGAAACGATACTCAACAAACCGGACCCGATCTGCGAACATTCTTTAGCATACGATATGCGTCAACCCGGCCCCCGCATGTGCCAACGGGCCCGATTTCGGCCGGTCGTCGGACTATCGGGAAAGGATCTGCGTTCGAAGCTCAGCCGCCATACGCTGGAACACCGGTTGCCAGTCGCCCAACGTGGTTTGGCGAAACAATCGCATCGTGGGATACCAGGGGGACTCTTCCCGCTCCATCAACCAACGCCACTCGGGCACTAGTGCCAGTGCCACCCAAACTTTCACCCCCAGGGCCCCGGCCAGATGCGCCGTGGCCGTATCGGAAGTGATGACCAGATCCAATCCTTTCATGACGGCCGCCGTATCCATGAAAGCGCCGAAATGCTCGTCGAGGCGCGGCCCCCAGTCGTGGATGGGCCAGGTCTTGGTCACTTCGGCCAATTGTTCGATTCCATCCTTTTTTTGCAGGCTGAAGAATTGCGCGCCACTCACGTCGGCCAACGGCGCAAACTGTTTCAAGGGAATCGACCGATGGCGATCCGAGGCATAGCCTGGATTGCCTTGCCAATTGAGGCCGATTTTGAATCCTTCATACTTCGCAAGCTCGTTTCGCCAGCTATCCACCAGGCGCGGATCGGCCGTCAGATAGGGAACGTCGGCGGGCAGGTTGGTCAAGTCCGTTTTAAAGATGCTCGGCAGGTTCAGCAGGGGCACGTGCAAATCGAACGGCGGCAACCCAGCGCCCGCCGCAACCACGCCCTCGATCCCCGAAGATTGCAACAGTGGCACGAGTGCCGGCTGTACTTCAAGGAACACTTTGCCGCCGCGGCCGCGCACTTTTTCCAGATACCGCACGAAATTCAGCGTGTCGCCGAAGCCCTGTTCGGCATGGATCAGTAGAGTTCGTCCTTCGAAGGAAGACCCGTCCCACAGCGGTTCTCGAAAGATTCGCACGGGATAGTTCTTGCACTTCAGCCGCCAATCAAACTCGGGCCAGGCTTCCGAGAATCTCTCTTGGATTAGAAACACGAGTCCTCGGTTGTAATGTGCCTCGGCGGAATCGGGTTGTAGCCGCAAGCTCTTTTCGTAACAGGCGAGCGCTTTGGTCAACTGCCCCTGCTCTTGAAGTGCATTGCCAAGATTGTTGTAGGCTTCGGAGCAACCGGGCTTCGAGCGGATGGCCTGCCGATAACATTCGATCGTTTCGGTGATTTTCCCCTGTTCTTGCAGCAAGACTCCAAGATTGCTGAAGGCCTCCGCATGCTCCGACTCGGCGGTCAGCGCCCGTTCATACGCGCTAACGGCCTCATCGATCTTTCCTTGCAGCTTATAGACATTGCCCAGGTTATTGTGCGCCATCGCAAAATCGGGTTTGAGTCGAGTGGCCTCTTTGTAGGCCGTCACGGCTTCTTCCAATCGCCCCAATTCGTGCAGTACGGTTCCCAAATTGAAGTGTGCGTCCACCAACGTCGGCTTGCAGGCGATAGCTTGTTGATACTTGGGAATGGCGTCGGCCGGCCGATTTTGCGCCTTGAGGGCGGTTCCCCAGTTGTAATGGGCCTCCGCGCAGTTCGCGTCGGCGCGCAATGCCTGTTGGTAGCATTCGATTGCCTGATCCAAATTGCCCTGCGCCTGAAAGAGCGATCCCAGGCCGAGCAAGGTTTCCGTAAAAGTTGGTTGCAAAACAAGCGCTTTTCGGTACTCTGCCTCAGCGCGAGATAACTGGCCGTCGCGCTGCCAGATCTTGGCCAGGCTCAATCGAGCGATAAGGTAATTCGAATCGAGTTCGACTGCCTTTTCGAAAGCGGCTCGTGCTTCCTCCCAGTTCTCCCGCGCTTGCAATGCGGTTCCCAAGTTGAAGTAGCCCTTCGCATAGGACGGCTCCACCTCGACAGCGTGCCGGTAACAAGCCATCGCTTGTTCCCACTGGCCTCGGGCTTGATGGACCGTGCCCAAGTTGTTGTGAGCGTCCGCATAACGGGGCCGCAGGGCAATGGCCTGCTCGTAGCACGCGATCGCCTTGGAATCGTTACCCTGCGCTTGAATGATGGTGCCGAGATTGTTGTGAGCTTCT
>JAYVCO010000093.1:0-3031 GCA_043749935.1 Planctomycetia bacterium | reverse complement strand
CGCTCGAAAATCACGCCCGCGGCTGCTCTTGGTTCTCTGCTCGGATGGGGGGCAATGGGGATTCCGATCTACATGGTCGACACCCACGAGCGAGCGGGCCAATTCATTGCCCGGATTTTGTTCACTGCCGCGCGCCGCGAGTATCGCAAGCTGCGCGGGCTCCTGCAACCAATAGAGGAAAAACAATGTCAGACGATCTAACTCGCGCGAGCGGCTTGTGGCTGAAGGACGGCAAGCGCGGAAAGTTTATGTCCGGCCAAGTATCAGAAGCAATTCCGGAAGGCGCGAAAGTGCTGATCTTCAAAAACGATCGCAAGAAGCCCGGCACAAGTGAGCCCGACTACACGCTGTTTTTTGTAATGCCCGACGAACAGCCGGCCATGCGTCGCGTGGAACCAGGCCAGACAACTCGGGCCCAGGAAGTGGCCGAAGATGATGGAATTCCATTCTAGGGAAGGTGAGAACCGTGATTGATGCGACCGCAGAACATCTTGACGCACTTGGCGCCGCGCGGGCTTATGCGGCCAGCGGCCTATCGGTCATCCCGATTCGAGCAGACGGAACCAAGTCGCCGCCAAGTCGCTGGAAAGAGTTTCAAGGCCGGATTGCGAACGAGCAGGAAGTTACGCGAAAGTTTGGTAATGCTCCCATCGGGGTGGCGATCGTCTGCGGCGCGGTAAGCGGCAACGTCGAAGCCATCGACATCGACGACGCCGATTTGTATCAGCCATTTTTCTCTGAGGTTGACCGGCTTTGCACGGGGCTAATGGGCAAACTGTCGACCGTGAAGAGCCCGCGAGGTTATCACCTCTACTATCGGTGTCCAGAAATCGACGGCAACACGAAGCTAGCCAGCCGAGCAAAAGACGATCCGCTGTTTGAGGACAAGCCAACACTGATCGAAACACGTGGTCAGGGCGGCTACATTCTCGCGCCAGGATCTGCGGCTGAATGCCACGAGACCGGCAAGCCCTATCAACACCTGGCAGGCCCTCCCCTCGAGGCCATGCCAACCATTTCGCCGGAACAGCGGGCCGTCTTGTTTCGTGTGGCGAAGTCATTTGATCGCTTGATTGACGACTCGGAGGTTATCGGGCCGCCGACGCCGAAGAATGCAAAGGAACACGAAGGGCTAGCGCCTGGCGATGATTTCAATATGCGAGCGTCCTGGTCCGAAGTGCTCGAGCCGCACGGCTGGACGCTGACACATTCCGCCGGCGACAAAGATTATTGGAAGCGGCCCGGCAAAGCAGAGCACGGTTGGAGTGCCACAACGGGTTGTCAAAGTTCCGCCGGCAATTCGCTGCTATGCGTGTTCTCCTCGAATGCCCACCCGTTCCAAATCCCCGTCGGCAAGCAATGCGGCGCCTACTCTCGGTTTGCGGCCTACGCGATCCTGAACCATGGCGGCGATTATCGCACGGCGGCCCGCGAGCTCGGCCGGAACGGTTACGGCACTGGGCGAGTTGTTGGGAACAAACAGCAGGATGATAGCTCGGGCCCCTGCGGCCTGCCGATTATCACCAACGCGGTCAGAGTCGGTGGCGGCGAAGATCTTGAGATTCACGCCAAGAGCATGGAAGAGGTGACGGGAGCGATCGTCAAGACTGCCGGCGACTGGCCGCGACGCGTTGGTGGCACCCTTTTTGTCGATGATCCCGAGCACGGGTTATACCAATTCAGCAAGAATGCGGAACTGTTTGGATGGCTCCAACGCAAAGCAAGCGTTGAGTGGTATCGAAACGTCGGTTGCGTGTCTCGCGATGAAGTGTTTTCGGAGCTGCAGCGCACCGTCCAAGCATATCGGGCGATCGAATCGTTTCCACACTTCCCAGCGTTCCATGATCACTATTACTCGCACCCAACGGTCGAGCCGGGCGACGGTAACGCACTCCGCGAACTGGTCGAGCGGTTTTCGCCAGCCACACCGATTGACCGAGACTTGATCGAGGCGCTGTTCGTGTCCGCCGTGTGGGGTGGCGCCGGCGGAAATAGACCAGCGTTTGTAATTGCTTCCGAAGCTGGCCGTGGAGTTGGAAAAACTAAACTGGTCGAACTGGTCGGCCTGCTCTTGGGCGGAATGTTCGCCATCTCGAAAGACGACAAGGCCGAAGCGATCGTCAAGCGGCTCTTGACCCCTGAGGCCGCAACGAAACGCGTCATTCTGTTCGATAACGTGAAGGCCGCGCGGCTGAGTTGGGCGGAGCTGGAAAGCTTCATCACGGCGCCGGAGATCAGCGGGCACCAAATGTATCGTGGTGAGCGAACGAGGCCCAACACAATGCTGTGGTGCATCACCCTAAACGGGCCATCCATGAGCCGAGACCTCGCCCAGCGATCGGTCTTTATCTTTCTGGCTCGGCCAGAGCATGACGGGGACTGGGAAGATTCCATTCGAGAATTCATCTCGTCAAACCGCTGGAAGATCATTGCGGACCTAGCCGGGTTTTTCCTGCGGCCCAAGGTTCAATTCGAGCGGTTCACACGCTGGGGGACTTGGGAGCGCGAAATCCTGGCCAGGCTGCCAGAGCCGGCCGAAGCCCAAAAGGTCATCGCGGAGCGGCAAGCGGCGGTCAATGGGGACGACGAAGAGGCCGCCGACGTCGAGGACTACTTTCGTCGTGAGCTCGAAAAGCTGGGATATGACCCAGACGTCGACAACGTGCATATCCCGAACGATCGCGGCCGAGAATGGTATGCCAAGGCAACGGGCTGCAATTGGTCCACCACGGCCGTCAGCCGCGTCATCAAGCAAGCGGCCGACGAGGGCATGCTGAAGCTTCTACGCATCAACCCGTCACGTAAGCACGGGCGCGGGCTGCTTTGGTTCTCTGGCACCGCCGACGCCACCTTCTACGACATTGAAGATCGAAGCCCACAAAACTCGTGGCAGGAAAACCGGCATTGGGATCGGTAGGACGCTGGGGGGACGGTTAGGACGCTGGGGGACGCTGGGGGGACGCTTTGCCGATTCTTGGAAAACACTATGAGCAATCAAGTTAACTACTGCGGGGGACGGTTAGGACGCTTT
>JAYVCO010000092.1:0-3556 GCA_043749935.1 Planctomycetia bacterium | reverse complement strand
TGCGGTCATCGGTGCTCTTGGAAACTTCGATGCCAAGATACTTGCCGTCATCGGTGACAACGCTACTGAATTTCCATTCTTTCTCGTCGGGCCGATCGTCAATCAACTTGTCCGATGCCTGTGGCGTGCCGAGCGCGTGGTAATACAATTTCTGAAAGTAATTCGAGGCTCGCAAGTCTTCACCGGGCTTGGGCTCGGGATAGCGGCCATAGAAAAAACCTTTGCCATCCTTGGTCCACGAGGCGCCCGAGAACTTGCTCCACTTGACCAGATCGTCGCGGTCGCGGCCGGTTGCGACGTCGCGCACCTTCCAAGTGACCCAGTCCGAGCCGGCATCCGCCAGGGCATAGGCGATTTTGCTGCCGTCGTCGCTGATCGCCAATCCGGCCAGCGCCACAGTGCCGTCGGCCGAGAGCGTGTTAGGATCGAGCAACAGCTTGGGCTCGCCGTCGAGCGAAGCCGTCGAGTAAAGCACACTTTGGTTTTGCAGTCCGCTATTGCGACTATAGAAGTACCGGCTGCCTGCCTTATACGGCGGCGTGAACTTCTCGTAGTCCCAGAGCCTGGTCAACCTCGCTTTGAGCGGTCCGCGGGCGGCAATCCCCTCGAGGAAGGCAAACGTAATCTTGTTTTCCGCCTCGACCCAGGCCCGCGTCGGAGCCGAATCGGGATCTTCCAACGGGCGATACGGATCGGCGACTTTCGTGCCATGATAGTCGTCGACCACATCGGCACGCGGCGCCTGAGGATACGAGCCGTGCTTGGCGGCGTGAGCGCTGCTGGGGCTTCCAAGAAAGATTGCCACGACCACTCCCGCGATACCAGCAAAAAGATTTCGGTGCGTCATCCGAACCACACGTCCTTTCGAGATGGCTTAGTTAAAACGTGAGTTGTTCTCATTTTCTCGCTCGGCCTCGACAGAGCAAGGTCAGGTGCGAGGTCGGACTTTGTATTTGCCACGCTATTCAGTTCGTCAGACTTACTTGACGGGCTTATTTGTCGGGTCTGTAAAACGGATCCTTGTTGGCATCGCGGTGCCATTGATATTCGGTCATGTCCGCCAGCAACTCGGCCGCCTTCGTGCCATAGAGCCGCTCGACAACGTGCAGAGCCATGTCGATGCCCGCCGACACACCAGAAGAAGTAACTCGATCGCCGTCATCCACCCAGCGAGCCTCCTTGACCCATTGCACCTTGGGGCCTTGGTCGACGGCAATCTGAAAGTATCGTTTGTTGGAAGTCGCCCGATGGCCATCGAGCAATCCGGCTTTCGCCAGAATCGCCGAGCCGGAGCAAACCGACATCGTGATTTCCGCCTTGCCCGCACGAGACGAAAGCCACTCGAGCAGTTCCTTGTTCCGCAACTCCGTAAATGTCCCAATGCCGCCGGGCACGAGTAGCAAATCAAGTTGCGGGCAATCGTCGAAGCCGACATCGGCCACCACTTGCGGTCCCTGCGCCGAGACGATCGGCCCGGCCTTTTGCCCGACCATCACAACTTTCATTCGGGGGCCGAGATTTCCAAAAATCTCTGCCGGGCCATACACGTCGAGCAATTCGAACTTGGGGTACAACAAGATGCCAATCGTGCGGGGCTCTTTCCGTTCGGTGGGAGCGACAACCGCATCGGGCTTGCTTGCACTCTCGGGGGGCGCCGCCGTTGCGCTGCCCGCCGCCAACATTGAGGTCACCAGGGCAACCGAGCCAAACATAAGCAAGAAACGTCGTGCGAAACTGTCCATGGCTATTGCTCCCGTGTCGAATTTCTGGTGGTCTCCGCCGTGAATATACCAGCGAAGCGGCCCGAATTCGACTAATCTTGCCCAAAAGCGTGTCCGCAATGGCGCGCCGAGGCTCGCTTGCGTTACAATGACCACAGGTTTTCGTGAGGGCGAGAGTTCGACGCCGCGCTGAGGGGCTCCATCTTTTCGACCGCCGAGGATCTGGGAATCTCGACTCTTTGATCGCGACCGAACTCTTTGATCTCGACGGTGTCAGATCCTTAGTGTCGGATCCGAACTTCGGCTAGCCGGGTGGCCTTTTTTCGTGCTGGGAGCTCTTATGAAAACCTGTAAATCATGTCATTCCGTCATGATCGGCGGAGCCGGACCTCAATCGTTTCCGCGCATCGAGCGATTGCTGAAATTCCACGGCTTCGTTCCGGCCATGGTCGAGCAGGTCGCGGTCACGCTCGGGCCCATGTGCGACAAGTGCCTGAAAGCCTGGGCCAAAGAGCTTCGCTCGAACTAGGCTCGCCCGGATTGAATTGCGCCTCGACGCGCGAGGCCATCCATTCTCATATCCGCCTCCGGCCGCCTGCTCGCCCCTCCGCTTGTGCTGGCGCCCGACGAGCGGTAAGGTAAGCGCGCCCCTTGAGACCGATGGTCCATTGCAGACCAGTAGCCGACGACATCGACTCCCGATAAGGCATTGGTCTCCCGATACGGCCGGATGCCTGACGTGACCTCCCTCCATGAGCGAGCCCCTGCTTCAAATTACCGATCTTCGCAAACGTTATGGCCAAACGACTGCGCTGGACGGTGTGAGCTTCGAGGCGAGGGCCGGCGAACTCTTTGGGCTGCTGGGGCCGAACGGCGCCGGCAAAACGACCTTGCTGTCGATCGTCTCGTGTCTGTTGGAGCCGACTTCCGGCGAGGCGAAAATCCTCGGCCGCAAGGCTTCGACCCGCGACAAGGAGCTACGCCGACAGATTGGCATCGTGCCGCAGGAACTGGCGATCTACGGCGAGCTCAACGCCCGCGAGAATTTGAGGTTCTTTGGAAGTTTGTACGGCATCTCGGGGGAGCGACTGTTGCAGCGAGTAGACCAGGTACTGGCCGCCATCGGACTGACGGATCGGGCCAACGAGCGAGTCCAAGGTTTTTCGGGCGGCATGAAGCGGCGGTTGAACTTGGGCGCGGCCATCGTCCACGAACCCAAAATCTTGCTGCTGGATGAGCCCACGACCGGAGTGGATCCGCAGTCGCGGAATCATATTTTCGAGGAAGTGCGGCGTCTGGCCGGCACGGGTGTTTGCGTTGTCTATACGAGCCATTACATCGAAGAAGTGCAGGCCCTCTGTTCCCGCATCGGCATCATCGATCATGGCCGTCTGATCGCCTGCGACGACCTGGCAGCGCTGCTGACAAAAATGCCAGGGTTGATTCGCTTTCGCTTGGGCGAAACGACCGCCAACCTGAGCGATCGACTGCGACAGATTCCCGACGTGGTTCTTAACGGCGCGACCGGTCCCGGACTCGAGCTGGAATGCCGCGACGTGAAGACGGCCTTGATGCGGTTGATCGCCTTGCTGAACGAATTGAACATCGAGCTCGTCAGCTTGGAGCTGATTGAACCTAATCTGGAACGAGTGTTCTTGCACCTCACCGGACGCGCGCTGCGCGATTAGAGGAATGCCATGCTGGTTTGGACGCTCGCCAAAAAAGATTTGCGTTTGCTCATTCGCGATCCTCGCGCGATGGTGGTGTTGCTGGCGATGCCGCTGATTTTCATCATGGTGTTGGGCGCGTCCTTGGGCGAAGGGTTTGGCCAGAAG
>JAYVCO010000091.1:0-2360 GCA_043749935.1 Planctomycetia bacterium | reverse complement strand
CCGCTCTACTGGCTTAGTAACGACGCCGACGCCGCCTTCGATCATTGATTGGCGCCGACTCGCTTCCGGGCTCAACCCGCGCCCAATGCCTGCGAGTCTTCGATTCTCACGATCGATATCGGCCTGCCCGAGATACGCCGGCTCGACTGCGGGCGGCAAACCTCGCGCTTCTCTGGCTTGGCGTTCCGCATTGGCAAAAATTCCGCCCAGTTGGGTTTTTGCGCCCGCCGCGTCGCCAACAATGATGGTCCAAAACGTTTTTAGTTTGTTGGCAATGCGCTCGATCCAGTCGGAAAGCCATGTTTCAACAGCTTGGCCGATCCGGGTATCAAGCAGCAGTTTGCCGAAGTCCCAGCCGATGAAAAACGCGCCGACCAGGGGGATCGCGCGCAAGAGCGCGCCCCTGATGACCGCCAATGCCACGCCTACGGCTTCTGCAGCCGTCGCCACAGCCCCGCCGAAGCGCGCGAACACCCCCACCGCTGCCGCAGCCTCGACGCCAGCCGCCGCCGTTCCAGCCCCTGCCCCGGTCGCCGCCGTTGCGGTACGGGCCAACAGCCCCGTCAACGTCCCGAAGATGCCAAAGACATTCTTGATGCCGTTGATGGCAAGCGTGACGCCGACAATGCCCGCCGTCATCACGGCGAAGTGGGCAATGATCGGATGGTCCTTGCCCAACACCGCGATGGTGCGAATGAAATCGGCGAACTTCTCGATCAGCGGCGTCAATACGGGCAACAAAACTGAGCCGATTGAAACCTTGAGCGTTTTTATCGCTGCGTCGAATTTCTCGAGCTGCATCCCGTAGGTTTTGTCGAGATCAGCCAGAGCCGGGTTAATCGGCTTGGCCTCGCGTGTCAACCTTTGCTCTTCAATCAGCCTTGATGACGGACCGGGCAGAATCGCTTGGGCCAGCAGATTGCCGACGTTTACCCCACCCCGACCGGAGGTGAGCATGATGGCGAGTTTGGTCAACGCCTCGTCTTGCGCCCTCGGGTCCTTGGTATCCTTGCCGGCGTAAAACTGACGGGCGTTGTCCTGGGTGAACTTGAGCATGATCGGCGCCATCGCCATCAGCCAGCCAATCGGGTCTCTTGCCGCCATCGTCGAGTCCCGCAACGCTCCGGGTCCGACATTGACATTGGTCGTGTTGGAGTCAGCGCGAATCTGACTGGCGTCCAGCAAGCCCATCGCCGTCAGAAGTCGCGCCTGCTCTTTGTTCTGAACCCCGCCTTCCGCCCACTTCAGGATCTGAGTGACCGCCGTACCGGCTTGGGTAACGCCTGAACCACCTGAACCGCCTCCACCGCCAACACCGGCCGCTTTCAATTGATTGGCAAAGGCAAAGATCAGGGCCATGCCTTCATCGCCGATCATGGCCCCGCCGCCGTACTTCAGTTGGCGGGTCACGGTCTCCATATCCTTCAGCGTCAACTTGCCCTGTGCCGCGGTATCGACCCGCTGCATGAGATCGAAAGTGGCGCGCATGGCCGCCGGGTCAGAAGTTTGCCCACGCATTTCAGCAATGCCATACAGATTGCGAACCAGATCCTTGAGCTCGCTCTTGTCGCCGCGCAATTTCAGAATAATCGCGGTTTTCAGTGCTTCATTGATCGTCGCGTCTATTTCGGGCACTGCATTGCGACCCAAACCGGCCACCGCCGCCAATCGAGCCTCGATCGCTTCGTTCAGACTCACGAAGCCAAGGGTGTTGCTGCTTTGCGATGCCTTGCCGAGAAACTCCCGGTTTTCAGACTCGGGCCGATTCAAAGCCTTAAGTCGGGCCTCGAGTTGTTGATATCGACTCGATTCGTCGATGCTGGCAACAAGCCCTTTTTCCACTTTGAAGGCCAACCAAAGTTCTGCCATACCTTTGATCGCCGTGCCAAGTCCAGCGACCTTGGATGTTGCCAAGGCAGCATCTTCCCCGACCACCTTTAATGCCCCTGCCGCCTTGATACTGGCGATCGAATTGGCGAGCATGGCATCGCCCGCCAAGAGCGTAGCCGTTCCCAATGCTTGCGTTTCACGGGTAACTTGGCCGATGGTTGCGCCGATGCCGCCGGTAAATTGCACCGCTCTCAACTTGGCGGCTTCGATGGCCTGACCCATCATGGCGTTGCCGGCCAACAATGAACTGCGCGCTAGTGCTTCGTTTTCTGCGGTTACCTTACCGATTGTCGCGCCAACTCCACTGAGTTCGCTATAGACCCTCGCCGCCGCCACCGCCTGCTGCTGCATCGCTCTGCCTACGAGCAACGTATTCGTCGCCAGTTGCTCGTTCTCGACGATGACCTTTTGAATCGTCGCCGAGATACCACCCAACGCTCCACCCAATCGTTCAACCGCACTGGTCGCAG
>JAYVCO010000090.1:0-12948 GCA_043749935.1 Planctomycetia bacterium | reverse complement strand
AATCAAGACTGGCTCCACATTTCAGAGCGATCTGGCAAAGCCATGTTTATAGCCGGCATCACGATACCCCTCCAGCAGCAACCGCCCGGTTGCTTTTTTGCAACATTGATCGGCCAATACAACGCTCCGGCTTTCGCGGGCCAGCAAAAGCAGCGATTTCGGCCGAGGATTTTCGGTTGCCCGGTCCCAGATATGAGCTAGCCTTTTGAAAGTGCGTTTTCAAACGACGCTCATGTCAGTTGCGGCGACGTTCTGCTCGCCAAGTCATTCGACTCGATTAACGACTACACTTCTATGAGGCACCATGATGAAAGTGGTCCGTTGCGATACCGATGCGCTGGTCTTGCGCCGTCAGAACCCGATGCTCTTTGTCTCGCTGGCGATCGGCTTGCTGGCGATTCCGGTCGCGGTCTGGGCTTTGCCCCAGTCGTTTGGCCAGGAGCAGATTTGGGCCCTGGTGGCTTTTCTTGGTTTCGGGCCGGCGCTGATCTGCTTTCAAATGTCCTACGAAGACACCTACGCGATGGAGCGGAATGCGCGCCGGATCTCGATTCTGCGCAAGTTCGTGGCCCGGTCGTTTCGACGCGAGCTGGATTTCGACCAGATCAAGAGCGTCGAAGTTCGAATGTCGCCCAAATCGGCGGGCTATGTGGCGATCGTGCTCAACGATGGCAGTTCGATCGACGTTGTTCCCGAAGGCGTCGATGCCCGATCGCAGCGTCGCGAATGCCAAGGCACCGCCGCGCTGCTGCGCGATATTCTAGGATTGGCCGAATCGGGCCCCCCGGCGACGCACGAACTCCAAACGGCCGGCGGCGTTTGAAGGCATTGGCCCGCTAGAACGGCGAACTGATTGGAAGAACGGAGCCTCTTGTTGCTAGCAACCCAGACGGCAAGCCGCCTGGGCCACGCCGATCGGACCGCACTGCGAAGGCCAATCATTTCTTGAGGTTCGGACGAGATACTAACCCGACGCGCATCAACATTATGCAAGTGCTGGCCTCCGAGCACCGAAGGTGCGTAACATGTCAGGCCAGGGCATCGCCCTGGTAAGCGTGTCGAAAGAGGCATTTAAGGTTTGCAAGCCACACCATTCGATGTTTCGGGCTTTCAGCCCGCAGATAGTCGAGTCGTAGCGAATTGCCGCACCAATCATGCAAGTATTTTCATAATGTTGGACAGCGAGGGTTCCGGATCCGAGCCGCCGAAAGAGCCCTCGCTCGCGCGTCGGGTTGGTGTGTCGATTACGCTCTTCGGCGCTTGGCCAATGTGAATCGATGACTGGCCCCGCCGAATTGCTCGCCACGTTGCTGGCACCCTCCAGCGGGTTGCTAAATTGTCGGTAATCAGCGCGAGCCGCTGGCGAACTGGCGTTAGCTCGAACAGCCCATTCCGGGTACACTCGCGCCATAGACCAAGTAGCAGCGCGTTGAACTGGCCCGCGGTTGAAAGGATGACATCGAACCCGATGACGATTTCTCGCCGCCAGTTCGAAGTTGCCTCCTTGGCCGCACTCTGCGGCACGGCCGCGACCAGTCGAACGCGCGCGCAAAACCTCATAAGCGAGGATAAGCCGGCTGCGGCTGCGCCCAAGGAAGTTCCCTGGTTGGCGGAAAT
This sequence comes from Planctomycetia bacterium, assembly GCA_043749935.1. Taxonomy (GTDB): domain Bacteria; phylum Planctomycetota; class Planctomycetia; order Pirellulales; family PALSA-1355; genus PALSA-1355. The sequence goes on along the minus strand of JAYVCO010000090.1, from coordinate 11,331 downwards.
CCAAACTCGCCCGTTCAAGAGTTTGCCAGACGCGCCACGGCTGTCGCCGCTACTGGTTGACGCCAAAGGGAAGCCGATCGTGACGCTGGCCGAATGGCTGCGGCGGCGGATCGAGCTTCGCCGCGAATGGTCGGAATTGCTCGGCAGTTGGGAACCGCCGAAAGAGCCACCAACGTTCGAGGTGCTGGCCTCGGATCGTCTGGCCGACGTGAGCCGGCAGTTGATTCGTTACGAAACGGAGCCAGGCGCTTCGGTCGAGGCTTATCTGCTCACACCCACGCGTTCGTTTGGCCGCAGGCCAGGCGTCGTCGTGCTGCACTCGACGGTGGACTATACGATTCGCCAAGGGGCGGGCTTGGAAGGCCCCGCGGAGGCTGCTTGGGGGCTGAAGCTGGCCCAGCGGGGCATGGTCGTGCTATGTCCTCGCTGTTTCTTGTGGAATGGCGAAGAACAGACCGACTACCAAAAGCGCGTCGACGAACACTGGAAGCGCCACCCACGCTCGCGCGGGATCGTCAAGATGGCGTTCGATGGCAGCCGTGCCCTCGACTTGCTGGCCAGCCACCGACAAGTGAACCCAGATCGATTGGGCGCGGCCGGCCATTCGCTGGGAGCCAAGGAAGCTCTCTACCTGGCCGCCATGGACGACCGCGTGAAAGCCGTCGTCAGCAGCGAAGGAGGCATCGGCACCACGTTCTCGAACTGGCACGCACCTTGGTACTTGGATACCAAGAAGTTGGGACGCGAGCATCACGAGCTGTTGGCACTGATTGCGCCGCGAGCCTTTTTGCTCATCGGTGGCGACTCGGCCGATGGCGCCCAAAGCTGGCCCTTCATCGAAGCGTCTCTGGAAGTCTATCGCCTCTTCAGCCAAAAAGCCCGCATCGGACTTTACAACCACGCCAAAGGTCACACGATTCCACCGCTGGCCGAAGCGCGGACGTATGAGTGGCTGCAGACGTATCTCTGACTTCTCTGACTTACGCCACCTCAAAGCCCTTGAGCCGATCGGCCGAGTCGCCGTTGGAATGCCGCGAGAAGCCGTTCGCTTCATTGCTTGAGTCAAGACGCCAGACTCGATCGGTCAGCTCACCATCAAATTCTTCGGCGGACCAATGAAAATCGGTCGATCGTCGAACGCGCTGCTCGACGGGGGCCACGACCGGAGGCCGGGGAACCGCTTTGACAGCGACGGGCGCGGGCTTGGGCGGTTCGGGTTTCGGCAGCTCAACCACAGGTTCCTTTTTTTCCACGACTATCGGAGGCGGCGGCGCAGGAATTTCGACCTGCTGGACTGCGACCTGCTGGACCGGGAACGCTTCGGGCTCGAACTCCTCGTCCGACTGTTCGTCGTACACCGGCTCGGGTTCGGCAGGTGATTCCGGGCGCGGGCGGCGAGGACGCTTGAGCATGGGATCGGGGGCGATCGTGTCTTGGGGCCGGCCGTTGTCGGGCAGTTGCCGGACTTCGGCTTTGATGTTCTTGAACAGCTTCGATATATGCTCGTGGCAGGTAAAAATCAGGATCTGATGACCCTCTTTGGCAAAATCTCGCAGCACGAGCGCGGCGGCTCTGGCTCGGCCGACGTCGAAATTGACCAGCACGTCGTCGAGCACCAGCGGCAACTGCACGCCCCGCCGAGCAAACGATGTGATGAGCGCCAGCCGCAGCGCCAAAAACAATTGTTCGCGCGTTCCGCGGCTGAGCACTTCGACGTTCAGGCTGTGCCCCTGGCCATCGTCAACTTTTAGTGAGTGCTCGCCGAAAGGCGTCCAAACTCGCGTGTAGCGGCCACCCGTAAGCCGTTGCAAGTGAATCGAAGCTTCGCGCAAGGCCTGCGGCTGATGCTCGCGCTCGTAGTATTCGCGCACGGCGCCCAGCATGATGCCGCAAATCGTCAACACGCGCCAACGATCGAGCGCGTCCTGCAGCCGCTTTTCGACGACGCTCAACTCGATTCGCTTCTGCGGCAGTTGCCGATCGGCCAGCAAGGTTCTGAGCTGCTCGCTCATTTGACCCCGCTTCTCGAGCGAGTCGCTCAACTGCCGCGAGACTGTTTGCCGGGCTTCGTTCAGTTGCACCTCAGCGGTTCCCAAGCCCTGGGGTATCGCAATCCAACGAGCGAGAGTTTCTTCGGAACAGTGACTGCCCAGTGCCGCGGCGATTTCCTGCGCAATGCGCGCGCGCTCGCCTTGCAGCCGCTGCGAGTCGGCTTGCGCGAGTGCTCGGCGGCGAAATTCCTGCTCGTCGTCGGTCCCTGCCGCATTGAGCAACGACTGTCGAGCCGCGCGCAGTTTGGCCGCTTCACGTTTGAACTTCCGCTGGCGGCGGCGCAGCTTCGCGATTTGCGAAGTCAGTTCTTCACGACGTTTCAAACGCAACTGTTGCTCCGCCAATTCGCTCAGACACTGCTGCAACTGATCGAGTGGCCGCTGGCTGCGGGCGACGACGCCCGATTGCACGACCAACTGCGAGATCCGTCCGACCATAATTTGAAATTCAGCCTTGCGGCGGCCGAGCTCCTGCTGCTTTTCTTCGATCGAGCTGGCGAGCCCGCGGATCTGATGGTGCCGGCGCCAGTACTCGCGCAACTGGCGCGGAACCAGGGTGCGAGGCAAACCGTATTGAGCGAGCAATTGCCGCCAGCGTTTGAGCGCGGTCTCGCACTCGCGGCCCAAAACCTGATCTTGCCCTTCGGCGGCGGCGGCCTCGCGATGGGCCGCCTCGCGTTGGCCTTCCAGGGGCACCAGCTCTTCCAAACGGGCCAGGGATTTTTCGGCGGCTTGCAGCCGAGCCACGAGCGGGCCGCCGCCACGCGGAAGTTCGGCATCCAATTCGTCGCGCTCGGTTTTGGCCTGCTTGATCTGTTGACTGAGCGAGCTCATTTGTTGATGGCACGTGTCGAGCTGTCGCACGGCGGCATGCTCCAATCCGAATTTCAATGCCACGGCCACGCCAGCCATGCACGCACCCACGAGGCCCAGCGGCCAACCCAACGCGCCGCTGAGCGAAGCCGGCAGGATCAGCCCGGCAAGAAAGAGCAGCACGAATGCACAGCCCAACACGAACAGGGCTCCCAAACCGACCAGGGCCCACGCAGGCAGCAACTGACGATCGAGATGCTGCTGACTCTGCTGGTCGAGCTCCGCATTGTGGCGGCTCATCTGATCCAGCCGCTCATCGAGCTGTACGCGCTTGCGCAACTTCGAAACCAACTCCCCGGCTTCGGCCAGCGATTGGGTGAAACCTTTGTCTTTGGCGGTGCCCAGAGAGCTTTCGATCTGCTCGGCGTGCCGCCGGGCGTTTTCGGCGGCCGTGGTAGTTTGACTGCGCAACTCGCGAAGCTGCCGGCGTGCCTTATGGAGCGACTTGCCCGCGGCGCGCAACTCGGCTAGCCCACGCTTCGAAAGCGTTGCACGGCCTGCGGGGCTCGCTCCACCAGGGATTCCCCATTGCTTGGCATTCTGTTCGCGCGCCGTTTCGAGGTCCAGCAGTTCGACCTCAAGCTGGGTTACCTGGCCATCGAGCGAGGCGATCCATTGCTGCTGCTCGCCCAGAGCTTCGATCCGCAAGGCCTGGCGACAAAGCGGTTCGTTGATGTTCAGTTGCACGATCTGGCCACGCAGCTCGCGCCGCTGCTTGCGGAGCCTGGCAAACCGCCGGCGCCGCAAGGCGAGCCGAGACTGCAAGCGATCGAAACGCGCCAGCGCACTCTCGGGCAGTGCGCCGTAGGCTACTGAAGCGGTCAATTGTTGGTCGATGGCCTTTTGCCGATGCCAGCGCTCGGAGAGCGCCCGGGCCAGCGCCAGTTCGCGGCCCTGCCGATCGCACTCGGCGTTTTCCTGTTCCAAGCGCGCAATCTCGGCAGCGAGCTTTTGCCGCTGCGAAGTGAGCGCCAAATATCGGGGCGTCGCCTGGCTCAGTTCTTCCAGCTCGCTGCGCAATCGTTCGCGCTGGGAGATGAGCTGCGTGACCAAGGACGGGCGATCGTCGGCCGCCAGCAGACGATTGCGAGACATCTCTAGCTCGCGCAACACATCCACGAGCGAGACACGATCAACGCCCAGAGCCAGGTTATAGAGCTCGTCGGCGGCCTGCGTGTCGCTGAGCGTGCCCAGTTCTTGAATCTCGCGCAGTCCGAACGCGAAGACATTGTTGAAAATCGACTCGTCGACGTGGCCCAGCAGGGTCGAGAGCGCTTTTTCATCTTCGAATTTCTGTTGACCGCCGGTAATCGACAGAGTCTCTGTCATCTCGCCTGGCACGTCCGCATGGCGGCTGATCGCAAAGGCCTCGCCTCCGACAATCGTGCCCAGAGTTCCGCCGGGACGCCCGGGACGCACCGGCGGCAGATAACGCGCGCGCCGATCGGGCGCAAAACCGTAGAGCATGGAGCGCACGAATTGCATGAGCGTCGTCTTGCCGGCCTCGTTGGGGCCGTAAAAGACGTTGAGCTGATCGGACAGCTCGGACAATTCCAAACCGCTCCAGACACCGAAACCATCGACCTTTAATCCCGTGATTCTCATGACCGGGACTCCTCGGGGCTGAGCAATTCCATGCCGAGCGCGGCCACGTCGGCCAGCACGCGATTGCGCTCGGCCGCATCGAGCGCCACGGCCGCCCCCAAACTGCCGGCCAGATGGCGTTCGGCCAAAAACGGTTCGAAATCGACGACCTTCTCGGGGTGCTCGATATAGTGCTGCACGGTACGCAGAAACTCGCCGAGCACACTTTCCTCGTCGATCAGCTCGCCTGGCACGTTGGCGACGGCGTCGGTTTCGATCGAGACTGTCCAAGCAGCCGGCCGCGATTGAGCGTGATCGGTCCGCAAGCGAGCCAGCAACTCGGCGGCCAGCTTGCCGCGCCGTAACTCGGCGGAAAGCGATTTGCTGCCGAGAATATTCCAATAGATCAACAGATCCGGGCCAAACGGATCGATCAGCAATTCGCCAATGCGGGCATTGAGAACTTGCAGCAATTGCTCGCTCGAAATCGTTTCGCTCACCGACACGCGTTCGTGTTGATAGCGAATGGCATCGGTGGCGATGAAATTCGTGCGCACGCGCTGGGTTTCATCGATTTGCACCAGCGTGCAGCCCTGGGGGCCTGTTTCCTGAGGGCGGCGGGCCTGAGGCATGCCGCAATAATGCGCGGTGGTTGGGCCGCTAAGGACGACGCGGCGCGCGCGTTCGCCGCCCAGAGCCCAAAAATTCATCTCGTGTCCAGCAAGAATTTCGGCATCGGCCGAGCCATAGGCGATCGCCACGGAGTAAAGAGGACTGCCATCGGCGTGGAAATCGGACGCGCGAATCTTCTTTCGCTGCTGACTGCTGGTGCCCAGGATTTGCGCGATGGGCTCGCCGTTGCGATGATGAATCACACGCTCGGCGCGATGGAGCGGGAACCGTACGACGTTGTCGCCGAGCGGCCAAGCTTCGACCCAACGCTCGAAATCATCGGCCCGACCTCCGGCCCAGTAGACTTTGATGCCTTTCTCCGCCAGCCGCTCGAACTGCTCGCCAATAAAAACGAGCCCGCGCGGTCCCGTGGCCAACGGATCGAGCAAGTCGCCGGCCAGCGCCACGAAATCGACTCGCTCCTTGATTGCCGCATCGAACACACGTTCGGCAGCCCGATAAGGCGCCTCGACGAATGCACCCCGCAAGTGATCGGGGACTTCGGCCAAACCGCGTGGCGGCCGTTCGAGATGAAAATCGCTGGCGTGGATAAAGCGAAAAGGTTGTTGCATCGCAGGCCCTCCTTGCACGCACGTTCCGCCGCTCCCCATGCCGCGCGCCATTCGTACGCGAAGCGCGCAACACAGCCGGCTGGATCAACCTGGAAGTTTACCGAAGCAAGGCAAATCGGGCTATATGAATTCTCCTTAACGCCGTTTCCTGGTCACCTTGCCGGTGGTCGCGGAGTCTTCGTGGGGAACTTGGTCGTGGGCGTGCGAGCTGGCGGTCGAGCGCCAAGGTGTGGTGTGGCTGGCGACTTGACGCGCTTTGAATTGGCCCCAGAGCTGGCACGCGAGGGCTGATTACGCGCGGTTTCGGCTTGTCCGGTGATTTCGAACAGGAAACGACTCGGCTTCGTCGGCCGCGCTTTTCCCCAGCGCAGCCGGCTAAGGGCTAGCGAGATCGTCAGACGATCCATGGCTCGCGTGATGCCGACGTAGCACAACCGCCGCTCCTCATCGATAGCGGTCCCCTCGATCTCGACGGAACGGCGGTGCGGCAACAACCCTTCCTCCAGTCCGACCAGATAGACTTGCGGAAACTCTAGCCCTTTGGCGCTGTGCAGCGTCATCAAGGCAATCGCGTTTCGCTTGAGTTGATTCTCCTTGTCGTCCTCATCATTGCGATCGCCCAGCGCAATGTCCTCCAAAAAACCGCCCAGCGTTGGCCGCTTGTTTCGCTTTTGGTAGGCACCGAGCATGTTGACGACCTCCTCGATCGCCGCCCAGCGGGCCTGCTGTTCGAGCGGTTCCTTATACGTCCGGGCAATCTCGTCTTGAAAACCGAGGTGGCTGATCAGATCCGAGACCACGTCGACGATCGATTCCGCCGCGAGCCGCTGGCGAAAATGCGCCAGCGTGTGTCGAAACTTTGCGATCGCATCGGCCGCGGACGGGGGCATCGTTGGCAGTTGGCCGGCACCGGGAAGGATCTCCCACATCGGCTTGCTTTTGGCAACGGCTTCGTCAATCAGGGCCCCTACCGCGCGCTGACCGATGCCGCGTGCCGGGGTGTTGATGATTCGCCGCAAGGCGACTTCATCGCTCGGAGAGACCAGCAGCTTGAGGTACGACAAGACGTCGCGCACTTCCTTGCGATCGTAAAACGACATTCCGCCCACGAGCACATACGGCAATTTGGCTTGCCGCAGTTCCGACTCGAAGGCGCGCGGCTGCTCGTTGGTGCGAAACAGAATCGCAAAATCGCGAGGCTCGCAGGTTCCATCGTTCAATCTTGAACGAATGTCCTCGATCACTTGCTTGGCTTCGGCCTCTTCATCTTGACATTGCAGAATTCTGGGCTTTTCGCCGCCGCCGCGTGCCGGCCGCAAAATCTTATCGTGCCGCTGCTTGTTGTGCTTGATCAACCGATTGGCCAACGTGAGAATCGCCTCGGTTGAACGATAGTTTTCTTCCAGTCGCACCACTTTTGCTTCGGGCCAGTCCTGCTTGAACTGCAAGATGTGCGAGACTTCGGCCCCGCGCCAGCCGTAAATCGACTGATCATCGTCTCCCACGACGCACAGATTGCGATGCCCGCCGGCCAGTGCTTTGACAATGCGATATTGGCTGCCGTTAGTGTCCTGATATTCGTCGACCAGCAGATGCGCGAACCGTCCCGCTTCGGCCTTGCGCACTTCAGAAAAATTCTGGAACAATTCTTCCGTGCAGAGCAGCAAGTCGTCGAAATCGACGGCGCCAGCCTGCTTGAGCGCTTTTTGATAGCGGCGATAGGCCATCGAGGCCAGATGTTCCTTGTCGGTGTGCGCCAGCGAGGCGGCCTGCTCGGGCCGGACCGATTGCATTTTCCAGCGGCTGATCTGGTTCACCAGATCGCTGGGGCGCAACAAGTTGTCGGCCACCTTGATTTCGCGCAACGACGCCCGGGCGACGCTCTCTTGATCGCCCCGGTCGTAAATCGAAAACTGCTGCGGATAGCCCAACACGCGCGCGTGGCGGCGCAAGATGCGGACGCACAGCGAGTGGAAGGTCGAGATCTCGGGCTTCTCCTTGCGGCCTTTGCCCAAGAGCGCCGCGGCCCGCTCTTGCATTTCGGCCGCGGCTTTGTTCGTAAACGTGACCGCCAGAATCCGCGCCGGCGGCGTGCCGTTTTTGATCAACTCGGCAATCCGATAGGTCACCACTCGGGTCTTACCCGAGCCGGCGCCGGCCAGCACCAGCAGCGGCCCCGAAAGGGTCGTAACCGCGGCATGCTGAGCGGGATTAAGGCCGTGCGCCATGAAATCATCGATGAAAAAGGCGACAACAGGAAGTTAGGCGCCAACGTCGCGGCGCTCCAGGATGGTAGCCCTCAAACGCAAGATGCGGAAGGGGCCGACCGCGGATGCATTCTCTCCCCTTCTCCCTCGGGGAGAAGGTCGGGATGAGGGAGCGCTTGCAACGGATTGTTTCGATCAAGGTCGCCCCGAAACACGAAGTCCCTCACCTGGCCTCTCCCAGAGGGAGAGGAAATATGCGCCGAGCCCAATCCCCATCGTTGTGCCATTCCGCTCGGCATTGAATTTTGGGGAATCGCGAAATTCAATCCGCCGGCTTGCCGTCTTTGCGAAAGCAATACAACCGCCCGGAGGTGCGGATCAAGAGCCGATCTCCGATCAAAGCGGGCGTGGCCATGCACATGTCGTCTTCGGCCAGCGTGTTGGTGTAGAGGATCTTGAACTCCTTGCCCGGCTGAATGACGAACGTCACGCCATCTTCGTTGAGGCAAAACACTTTGTCGCCGCTGGCCCAGGGAGACGCCGTGAAGGCTTTGCCGTCGGGTATGCGCTGCTTCTTGTAAACCTCCTCGCCGGTCTTGGGATCGAAGCAGGCGAAGTAGCCCTGATCGTAGAGGACATACAGCAGATCGTTGAACAACAGCGTCGTCGGGTTGTACGGCCCGGCTGTCTTGTTGGACCAGGCGACGAAATCGTTGCTGGTTTCGTCTTTTCCCAACGTGATGTCGCCCGCAGCCCCGGGCCGGATCGCGTAAATCGGCTTCATGGTGTCGAGCACGTATCCGCTGCTCAGGTACAGCAGATCATCCTTGCTATAGGGCATGGCAATCGTGATGCTCGACATGCCGGCCAATTCCCACAGCAGCCGCCCTTCCAGGTCATACGAGCGATTGCGTTTGGTGCCGGTCGTCACCAGTTCGGTCCGCTGGCTGTTCTTCCAGATGTACGGTGTCGCCCAATTGCTCTTTTCTTCGCGTTTGACGCGAAACAGTTCTTCGCCACTGCGAGCGTTCAAGACCAGCAGGTACGAGTCCTCGTCGTTGTCGTTGACCACGAACACGCGATCCTGATAGACAACCGGCGAGCCGGCCGTTCCCCAATTGTTGCGGACGGCGTGCGGCTCGATCTTGGTCGACCACAGCGGCTTGCCGTCGAGGTCGTAACAAAACACGCCGACGTTGCCGAAATAGGCATAGACCCGCTGGCCGTCGGTGACCGGCGTTTCCGAGGCGTAACTGTTTTTCAAATGAATGGGCGTCGTGGGAACGCCCTGATGGGCCATCTGCTCCCACAGAATACTGCCCGTGTTCTTGTCGAGGCAAATCACTTTCCACTGGTGTTCGGTCGTGGGGGGCTTGGCCCGATCGCCGCCGAAATACAATCCCTTCTTCGGCTCCTCCCCCTCGCCCAAGTTCACGCACGTGGTGAGGAAGATCTTGTTGCCCCAGCAGATCGGCGACGACCACCCGCGCCCCTTGAGGTCCACTTTCCAAGCCACGTTTTCGGTGGTGGACCAATGGTCTGGCAAGTCACTATTAGTCGAAACGCCCAGCGAGTCGACGCCACGAAACTGGGGCCAATTTTCTTGGGCCGTCGAGTCGCTGTTGAATCCAGCGACCCATGTGACGAGCAACGCCATGAGGCAGCAGTAGTGACGCATGGGCTCAATCCTTTTGATAAGGAGTTGGGTTTCAATGAGAGCAAGAATTGCGGCAATGCCTCGACCACGAGTGACCTGCCGTCGAGCAGGATTGATCGTATGGCACTCTGTCAAACGGGTCAAGCAAATGGGCTTGGCGGTTGTGCATCAGTCTGAAATTGGATTTTCTGAAATAGATTGCCGCTTTCGACGTTGCCAAATTCGATAGAACACTCCACAGGTCGTCACAGCAAAGGCAAATGCTGTCAGCGCAGCAACCTGCCAGGCAACGGGCTCTGCGGAAACGACTTTCCAACCCACCAAGAAGACGACATAACCGAAAACCACGATGATCGGCACAAAAAAGCCGATGTATGCTCCCAACCTCGCACGGGCGAATGGCGTGAAAATTCCAGCTCCGATCAATGGACCGGCCGCAAGAAATTGAAGACCCGGCATTAGAGCGTTCACGATACCCAACCAGTCGGTGTAATCGCGAGGCTCCGTGAACATCAAGCCGAGTGCGGCCATGTAACAGCCAATTCCGGCTCCGATAAATGACGTCGAAAGCAATAGCGACCTCAGTGTGATCTGTAGACGTTTGGCGCCTTCGCTCATTACCTATCCCTTAATAACTCCAATCGGACACAGCCGCGCGACCTTCTTCGCTAGTTGCGCTTTGTGAACCACGTCGACTACCAGGTCGACATCTTTGTAGGCCGCAGGTTGCTCCTCGGCGAGTCCTTTCCAACTGCGGGCCCGGGCGACGATGCCCGAGGCGGCTAGCTCTTGGTCGATGCGACGCCCTTGGGCGTGTTTGATCGCGGCCGTTCGGCTCATGACTCGGCCGGCGCCGTGGCAGGCGCTGCCGAATGTTTGCAGCATGCTGCCAGGTTGCCCGACGAGCACCCAACTGGCGCGGCCCATGTCGCCAGGAATGATGACCGGCTGACCGATCTGCTGATACGCCGCGGGCGTTTCGGGATGGCCGGGCGGGAAGGCGCGCGTCGCCCCCTTGCGATGTACCCAGACTCGCTTGCGGCGCCCGTCGATCGTGTGTTCCTCGAACTTGGCGATATTGTGGGCCACGTCGTAGATCAGGCTCATCCCTAGCTCTTGCCACGTGCGGCCAAAAATCGTCTCGAAGCACTCACGGGCCTGCCACATCAACAATTGCCTGTTGCACCAGGCAAAATTGGCCGCCGCGCCCATCGCGCCAATATAATGCCGCCCCTCGGGACTATCGACCGGCGCACAGACAAGTTGGCGATCGGGCAGATCGATGCCATATTTTTCCGGCGCGCCACGCAGAGATTTCAAGGCGTCGTCGCACACCTGGTAGCCCAGCCCGCGAGAACCCGAGTGGATCATCACGCAGACCATATCCTTTTCGAGCCCCATCGTGCGCGCCGCCTGGGCATCGAAAATCTGGTCGACGACCTGCACTTCCAAAAAATGATTGCCCGAGCCGAGCGTGCCGCATTGATCGTGGCCGCGCGCCAGTGCCCGCTCGCTCACCCGGTCTGGTTCGGCATGGGGGAGCCGGCCGCGCGCTTCGGCATACTCCAAATCGCTTTCGACCGCCAGCCCGCGGCGCAAGAGATAGCCGACCCCCTCGTCCATTAGCCCCCGCAGCTCGCTGGGATTGAAATGATACTTGCCGCCGCGCCCGGTGCCGGTGGGCACCTGCCGATAAAGCTCTTCGACGAGCGGCG
>JAYVCO010000089.1:0-2683 GCA_043749935.1 Planctomycetia bacterium | reverse complement strand
GCGATGGGGCGCCCACGTTGGGGCTTGAATGCTTGCGCGGGTGGTTCGTGTCCCAGGGCGGCGCGGGGCTTGCCCTGGGCTATTGACGGGTTGGGCCTTTGGCCCACATTCAATAAGCCAGATCCATTCAGCAAGCCACATCCGCTGGTGTCCCAGTTGAAGGCACGTAAGGTCGTGTCCCAGTTACTCGCGCCGCTCCTAGCCTCGAATTTCCGGATGCCCTCTGTTCCACCCTACTCGTTCACATACGTTTCCAGAAACCTAGCTAGCCTGTGAAAGTCGGAGCTGGGTTCTACGTAGCGGACCATGGTCACTAGGGAGTCGGGGTCGATCAACTGGTCGAAGGGGACGTAGTTGAGCTCGAGTTGGCCGGCCACGGAGACCATCACGCCGTTGAGCCGTTCTTCGACCAAGGCGCGATAAGCTCCGACGCCCAACTGGCTGCCGAGCATGACGTCGAAGGCGTGGGGCAATGCGCAGCGGGCTTCGTAGCCGAGTTGCAGGCCCGTGATTTTTCGCTTGCGCCCGGTCTGGGCGTGGTACTTCTCGGCAATCAGCCGCGAAAACAGGCGGCTCAGGTTGAGCTGCGAAATGGCGATGTGCCCGTGCTCGTCGCGCGAAACGCCTTGCAGATAATTCATCGGCAGGTATTCGGCCAGGCCCTCGGCCATGACGATGACGCCGAACTCCTTGCCTTCCGATTCCTCGCGCACGCGCATCGTGGCCACGATCCGTTTGACGACTTCTTCGACGTTCATGATCACGCGCACGCTTTTTTCGCCCGAGGTCGGATCGACGACTTCCTCGGTTTCGCGGAACTTGCCGGTCAGGTCTTCGACGCTGATCACCAGGCTCGCCTCGCCGGCGATCGCGGCGCCGTAGGCCAACCAGCCGGCGCTGCGGCCCATGGTTTCGGCCAGGTAATAGGTGCGACCGGCTTCGGCATCGGCCAGCAGATTGCGGATCTCGCCGGCCAGAGTGTCGACGGCCGTAAAATAGCCGAACGTGAAGTCGATGCCGCTATAGTCGTTGTCGATTGTCTTGGGCAGGTGAACGACCGGCAAACGCTGCTGTCCCTCGGGCAGCCGATCTTGAAACAACTTGAACTTGTTGGCCGTCTTCAAGGTATCGTCGCCGCCGATCGAAACCAGCGCATCGACATTGAGCGATCGGAGCGCCTGATAGACGGTATTCATCGGCGCGACCCGTTCCGGATCGTTGAAGTGCGAAGGATGCGAGATATCGCGGCCCGGGTTGCTGCGCGCGGTGCCAATCAGAATGCCCTGCGAGTTGCGCGTGCGGCGCAGCGCCTTTTGGTCGAGCATGATGTAGTCGCGGCCCAGCTCCATCGCCTTGGAGTCCGAGAAGTCCAGCAACCGGGAATACCCGTTCATGATGCCCAGGACTTCAATGTCGTTGCGCAAAAAAGAATTGGCCGCGGTCGAGATCACGGCGTTGGCGGCCGGGGCCGGTCCGCCGGCAAACAAGATGGCCACGCGTCGAAAGGCGGTTTCGGTTTTTGGGGGGCGGGACAACGTCATACAAACTTACCTGAATTCTACTGTGTCAAACCGCTCCGTTCGACAAACGTGGTGTCGACCCGTCCTTCGACGAATGCGGCATGGCCGAGGATTTCGCGGTGCAAGCCGACCGTGGTCTTGATGCCTTCGATGCGCAACTCGCTCAAGGCCCGCTGCATGCCCGCGATCGCCTCGCGCCGCGTGGGCTGATGGACGATCAACTTGCCGATCATTGAGTCGTAGTGCGGCGAAACGACATAGCCGGCGTGCGCGTGCGAATCGAAACGAACGCCAAAACCGCCCGGCACCATCATCCGTTCGATCTTGCCCGGCGAGGGCTGAAAGTTCTTCTTTGGATCTTCGGCGTTGATCCGACACTCGATCGCCACGCCCCGAGCCACGATGTCGCTCTGCCGAAACGGCAGCGGCTCGCCCGCGGCGACGCGGATTTGCGCTTTGATCAGATCGATGCCGGTCACCATTTCGGTCACGGGATGCTCGACTTGAATCCGCGCGTTGACTTCGATGAAGTAAAAATTCTGCTGGGCGTCGACGATGAATTCGACCGTGCCCGCGTTCGTATAGCCAGACGCCTTGATCAGCCGCACGGCCGCCTCGCACATCGCCACGCGCGTTTCCTGCGAAATGTGCGGCGAGGGGCTTTCTTCGATCAGCTTCTGGTGCCGTCGTTGGGTCGAACAGTCGCGCTCCCACAGGTGCACCGCGTTGCCGTGGTGGTCGGCCAACACTTGCACTTCGACGTGCCGCGGGTGCTCGACATATTTTTCCAGATAGATGCTGCCGTCGCCAAACGCGGCTTCGGCCTCGGTGCTGGCCTGTTGCAAAGCTGCCTTGAGCGCCAAATCGTTGAGCGCCACGCGCATGCCGCGCCCACCGCCGCCGGCCGAGGCTTTGACCAGCACCGGAAAGCCAATTTCGTGCGCCACGCGCAACGCTTCGGCTTCTTCGGTGATCAGGCCGGCACTGCCGGGCACGACCGGCACCTTGGCGTCGCGGGCCAACTTGCGGGCCGTGTTCTTGTCGCCCAGTCGGGCCATGGCCTCGGGCGTGGGGCCGATGAAGTCGATTTTGCAACTGCGGCAAACTTCGTTGAAGTGCGCGTTCTCCGCGAGAAACCCGTAGCCGGGATGAATCGCTTGCAC
>JAYVCO010000088.1:0-10546 GCA_043749935.1 Planctomycetia bacterium | reverse complement strand
ATTCTGGCGCTCCGCCGGATTAGCTGAGGTCCCACTCACGCCGCTGTAAGGGTTGGGCCACTTTTCGCGCTCGTACTCGTACCAATTAGACGAATAGTGGTCCCTTATCGTTGCCACCGCGCTCCGCTGCTGATGCGCGCTATTCGTCCAGCGCCCCAACACGATTGCCAGAAGCGTAAGGACGATCAGTAGCGAACGCAGGCTGAAAGAAAGCCAGCGACGGCGAGGCCGAGAGCCGGTCATGGGTAAGCCCCTTGCGAGGATCCAGCGGACAACGAATCTGCAAGTCGTTTGACGAGTTTGGTAGGTCACGCCCCCTGTGCGTGACAGTGTCGTTGGATTCTTTCACGCACAGGGTGCGTGACCTACTTTTCCGTCCCCGCCCGCGACTCCCGCTCCGTCGTCGGCGACCCATTGCCATTGATCGCGGCCGCTGCCCTGCCCTGCTGCGAACTATCCCATTCGATGTGGAGCGTGGTATCAAACGCTTTTTCAAACAGCTTGCTGCGTTTTCTAGCGCCCCAGATGTCGACTTCGGGGAAGGCTTTGGCGGCTAGTCTTAGGGTGATGTCGCCTTCTTGGTCGCGCTCGACCACGATGTCGGTGACTTGTTGGGTGTTGCTGCGGTCGAGGCCGCCGGCGACGCGGAGGATGGCGGCCATTTGGCGAACGCGTTTTTGATCGGCGACCGCGAGTTGCCGGAAGTTCGCGTGCTTGCGCTTGGGATCGGCGCCGCGGTGGTAGCGGGCGACGTTGGCGATCAGCTCGAGCTCGTTGGTTTGAAAGCCATCGAGCCGGCTGTGCAGAATCAGGTGGTAGCTGTGTTTGTGGTGCTGGTCGTAGTTGATCAGGTAGCCCACGTCTTGCAGCTTGGCCGCCGCTTCGAGCAGGCCGCGGTCGAGCGGGTTGAGATCGTAGAGCGCGGCCAATTGCGAGAACATCGAGCCGGCCAGGCTGGCGACGTGCCGGCTGTGGGCCATTTCGCAGCCGCAACTGGCGGCCAGGCGCTCGAGCGCCGCATCGCGATCGTGCGGCTTGTCGGCCGACGTGCCGAGCGAGCGGTCGATCATGGTCAGCAGCATTCCGTCGCGCACGCCCCGATTGTGGACCTGCACGCTGTTGACCTCGAAGCGTTCCATGACGCGATCGATGATGGCCAGGCCCGCGACGATGATATCGGCCCGATCGGGGCTCAGCCCGGGCACGCTGCTGCGCTCCTTGAGCGGCAGCTTTCGTAGCCGGTCGAGCAAGTGGCGGACTTCGGCCCGGCTGACCAGATAGCCGCGCACCGGCATTCCGTCTTGCCCCTTCGAGGCCATCACCATCGCGGCCAGGCTGGTGAACGTGCCGCCGGAGCCGAACAGAATGTGGGGGACGAAGACCGGATTTTTCGTGTGCTTGCGCAGATGGCGATCGATGCCAGAGATGAGCGCGTCGAAGCCCTCGGGCGACGAGGTGTCGCTGTAGACTTCGCTCATGCGGACGGCGCCCAACTGCGTGGCATAGACCGCCTCGATGAGGCTGCCGAATGCCAGGACGATTTCGGTGCTGCCGCCGCCGATATCGACGACGGCCACGTGCTGATTCGTCAGATCGAAGGCGCGTTGCACGCTGGCAAAGGCCAGGCGAGCCTCTTGCTGCGCGCCGATGACTTCGATATCGATGCCCAGCTCCTCGCGGGCCCGGCGGCAAAACTCCTCGCCATTGGTGGCCTCGCGGACGGCGCAGGTGGCGATCGTCTTGAGCTCGGTGATCTGGAACCCTTCGGCGATCTGCTTCATCCGCCGCAAAGCGCCGAGCGATTTTTCGATGGCCTGGGGATCGAGCAGGCCGGTCGTGCTAAGCCCCACGCCCAGCCGGGTCGATTCTTTCTCCTCGTCCAGAATCCGATAGTTGCCGCCCCGCAGCGGCTCGGCCACGATCAGCCGAATGCTGTTCGTGCCAATGTCGATCGCCGCCAGTCGATGGGCAAGCTCGGGCGAGAGAAAATATTGTTTTTCGTCCATGTAATTATCGCAGGTGGCTATTTATCGCAGGTCTTATCGCACGTTGGCCAGGGCGTTTTAATCCTTCCAAAAGGATAGCATACCGGGCAACCGGCACGCGAGGCGGGCCGTGGGGCGGACTTCGCGCGGGCCTAGCCTTGCAATTGTTGTTCGAGATCGAGCATTTCGCGGTAGAGGAGGTCCCAGCGCTGGGCCGCCTCGCCAGTCAGGGCACTCGAGCAGGCGGGAATCGCGTCCTGCTCGGCGGCGATTTCGGCCAATCGTCGTTCGATCGCGTCGCGGTCTTCGGGTGTTAAATGGCTGTGCATGATGGAGATATTGTAGCCAAAGGGGGAGCCAGTTGCGTTGGACGCTGGACAGAAAGGATCACGGAAGGCTTGCCACCGAGCACACCGAGGGCACCGAGACAATATGCAAATGCCTCAAATAATTCCTTCTTGAAACTCTGTGACCTCGGAGTTCTCTGTGGCTAAATGCCCGTCGTAACCGCGACTTCAAAGCACGCGCGAGGGAAGCAGGACGAGGAGCCCTCGCTCGCGCTTCGGGTTGGTGTTTTGAGGGCTGGTGTGCGTTTTTGACGCCTGAACTTCCGCTTGGCCGGGATCATCGGCTACGATTGGGCATCATGACTAACCAATCGCCGAACGTGTCGACGACTGCTCAGCCTGCGCCAGCCGCGGGTCAGATTGGCATGGCGGCGGCGGTTTCGATTGGCATTGGGGGCATGGTCGGGGCGGGCATCTTTTCGATCCTGGGCGTGGTGGCCGAGGCGGCGGGCAATGCCATGTGGCTGGCGTTCGCGATCGGCGGCGTCGTGGCCCTGCTGTCGACCTATTCTTACGCCAAGCTGGGCGCCGCGTTTCCTTCGGCCGGCGGGGCCGTGCATTTTCTGGTGAAAAGTTTTGGAGACGGCCTGTTGGCCGGCGGGCTCAATCTGTTCATGTGGGCCGGGTACATCATTTCGCTGGCCCTCTATGCGACTGCGTTCGGCAGTTATGCGGCGACATTCATCACCACGACGCCCACGCCGCTGTTGCTCAAATCGCTCTCAATCGGCTCGGTGCTGTTGCTCACGATCGTCAATGCCTTCGGCGCCAAGCTGATGGGGCGCTCGGAGACGCTGATCGTGGCGATCAAAGTCGCGATCCTCGTGCTGTTCGCTGGGCTGGGCTTGTGGTACATCAGGCCCGAGAATCTTTCGCCCGACTTGTGGCCCGGTCCGAAATCGGTGTTGTACGGATCGGGCGTGCTGTTCATCGGCTACGAAGGATTTGGACTGGTGACGAACGCGGCCGGCGACATGCAAAACCCGCGACGCATGCTGCCTCGCGCGCTTTACACGAGCGTGATCCTGGTGATCATCATCTACCTGGCGGTGTCGCTGACCGTGTCGGGCAATCTCACGAGCGCGCAAATTGAAAGTGCCAGGGACTACGCGCTGGCCGAAGCCGCGCGGCCGTTCTTGGGCGAATTCGGTTTTCGGCTGATCGCGATCGCGGCCCTGTTCTCGACGGCTTCGGCCATCAACGCAACGCTGTTCGGCGCGTCGAACGTTTGCTACATGATCGCCAAAGACGGCGAACTGCCGCCGGGCCTGTCGCGAACCGATTGGCAACAAGCCACGGGCGGGCTGCTGCTGACTGCGGCCTTGGTGGTGTTGGTCATGCTGGGGTTTGACTTGTCGGGCATCGCGATGATGGGCAGCGCCGCGTTTCTGTTGGTCTATGCGGCCGTGAACGCCGGACATTTGCGCGTGTTGAAACAGACGGGTGCCAACGCCGTGATTGTCTGGCTGTCGCTGCTGACGTGCCTGGTGATGTTCGCCATTCTCGGGCAATACACCTACCAGCAACAGCCCGCGGCGATCGCGGCCTTGGTGGGCATCGGGGCCGCGTCGTTTCTGGCGGAATGGGTTTATCGGCGGTGGACCGGGCGAACGATCAAGGACCTGGCCATGAAAGCAATCCATTAGAGAGATCTGTTAGAGATGTAGTTGAGCGATTGTTCGTGGTCGACTGGGTGGCCTGGCGTGTCGCCAGTGCAAAGAACGGAACACTGGCGACACGCCATTGCCACCTGACGAGTTACGGTCCGACGGCGAAGTAGCGATCGCGAGTTGACCACCCTGCCCCGCTGCCTCCATAATTTGACGAGTGTTTTGACTCCTTTCGTTTATTGGACCTGCTGACCCGCCGTGAAGCTGCTGCGCCAAGTCACGAACCTGCCCGACGAGCTCAAGTCGGGAGCGGTGGCCATCGGAAATTTCGATGGGGTCCACCTGGGACACGCGCGCATTGTCGCGCGGCTGATCGAGCGGGCTCGCGAGGTGGGGGGCCCGGCGCTAGTGTTCACGTTCGATCCGCACCCCGTGCGTCTTCTGCGGCCGGACCAGGCACCGCCGCCGCTGACGTGGACCGATCGCAAGGCCGAGCTGTTGGCGGCGCTTGGCGTCGATGCCGTGATCGCCTATCCGACCGACGAGGAATTGCTCGCGCTGAGTCCGCGCGAATTTTTCGAACGCATTGTCGGCGACCAACTCGGTGCCCGGGCGATCGTCGAGGGGCCGAATTTTTATTTCGGCCGGGGCCGCACGGGCACGATCGAAGTGCTCGGGCAACTGGCGGGGGAAAAGGGAATCCGCTTGGACGTCGTCGAGCCGGTGGTCGTGGGCGGCGAAATTGTTTCCAGTTCAAGAATTCGCGGTCTGTTGAGCGCCGGCAAGGTCGACGAGGCGCGAAATCTGCTGACCGAGCCTTATCGGATTCGCGGAATGGTCGTTCACGGAGCCGGCCGCGGGGCGAAATTGGGGTTCGGCACCGCCAACTTGGATGCGATCGACACGTTGCTGCCCGGAGCGGGCGTTTACGCCGGACGGGCTTTCGTCAACAATACTCGCTGGCCGGCAGCGATCAACATCGGGCCGAATCCGACGTTTGCAGAACATGCGTTGAAAGTCGAGGCGCACCTCGTGGGTTGGAACGGCTCGCCTTTGTATGGACAGCCGCTCGAAGTTGATTTTCTGGCGCCGCTACGGAGCACGCAGAAATTCGCCGGGTTGGAAGAATTGAAGCGGCAACTCCAAAAGGACATCGAGGCCACGCGCAAGATCTTTCAGGATTTCGAACTCGTCGACAAGCTGGCCGGCCCCAACAACTAACTTTTTCTTCACCCCGAGATAGCGCGTACGATGTCGATCCACTGGCCCCGCTTTACCGAGCTCGTCCGTTCGCACGATCGTTTTTTGCTGACCAGCCACATTCGGCCCGATTGCGACGCGCTGGGCAGCGAACTGGGCATGGCCGGCGTGCTCGAATCGCTTGGCAAGCAGGCGCTGATCGTCAACGCTCAAACCACACCGCCGAATTTGCAGTTCATCGATCCTCATCGCAAGCTCAATGCTTTGGGCGTCGATGTCCAGCCCCACGAGCTCGAAGCCTGCGAAGTGTTGATGGTGCTCGATACTAGCGCCTGGGCCCAGTTGGGCACGATGGCCGAGGTCGTGCGTGCCACGCGTGCCCATAAGCTCATCTTGGATCATCACGTGGGCGAAGACGATATGGGCGCGGAGCTGTTCAAGAACCCGCAGGCCGAGGCCACGGGCCGGTTGGTGCTGGAAGCTGCTCAGCATTTGGGAGTGCGAATTACGCCGGAGATTGCCAAGCCGCTGTTTGCCGCGATTGCGACCGATACCGGTTGGTTTCGCTTCGGGTCGACCACGGGCACGACGTTCCGCGCTGGTGGAGATCTGGTCGATGCCGGCGCCGTGCCCAGCGAAATCTACGCCGCGCTCTACGAACAAGATTCCTTGCCGCGGCTCAAATTGCGCGGACGCATTCTGGCGCGCACTGAAACGGAGCTCGAGGGCCGCCTGGCGCACACTTCGGCGCTGAAGAAAGATTTCGAGGAGACCGGCGCGTTGCCTTCCGACACGGAGGACGTGATCAACATGACGTTGGCGATCGCGGGCACTCAGGTGGCCGTCATTTTGGTCGAGCAGCCAGCCGGCGGATTCAAGCTCAGCTTTCGCAGCCGCACTTCGCAGATCGATTGCAACGAGATTGCCAAGATCTTTGGCGGCGGCGGACATAAAGCGGCGGCCGGCGCTTTCATTAGCGCGCCGTGGCCCGTGGCGCAGAGCAAAGTCCTTGACGTCGTGCGCGCCGCCATGCGATAATCACAAGCAGTACGGGTAGTTCGGCTAGCTTCAAGGATGTCCGGTCGAAAGACCTTGTCCGTGACACCGCGATCGTGAAAGTGCCCACCTTTATTGACGCGCCCGAGCTCACGCGAGTAGGCGCCAAACCTCCCACCGAATCGACTTAATCCTTCTCGGAACGTAAGCCGGAGGCGTCACTCAGATGGCAAAGCCCTCGCCTGGTTCGAACCCGCCGCAGTCAGCCGCAAAATCGCCCGCAAAGTCAGTTGCCCAGCGCCGCGGTTTCATGACCGGCGCCGGGGCGATTGTTTTGGGCGCGATTGTCGGCCTGGTGCCCGTGTTGAGTGGACTGGCCGTGTTTTTCGATCCCCTACGGCGGCGAAATCGGGCCAGCAGGTTTCTGCGCGTGGCGTCGCTGGATGCGTTGCCCGATGACGGCGTTCCGCGGCAGTTTCCAGTCATCGCGGAGCGCGTCGATGCTTGGAACCGCTCGGTCGAACCGATCGGCGCCGTCTACTTGCGTCGCAGCCCAGGTCAAGAGAAACCGGAATGTCTAACCGCGACTTGTCCGCATGCTGGCTGCTTTGTCGACTACGATGAGGACTCGAAGACGTTCAAGTGTCCCTGCCACAATAGTTCGTTCGAGCCGGACGGCCAGATCATCGAGCCGAGCCCGAGTCCGCGGGCGATGGACACGCTTCAGTGTGAAATCAAGGACGAGGAAATCCTGGTCAAGTTTCAGATCTTTTACAGCGGCAAGACCGAAAAAGTGGTCAAGGAATGAAAGCACTTCTCGACTGGTTGGACGATCGTACCGGCATTCGCGACTTGGCGCACGAAGCGCTGTTCGAACGGATTCCTGGCGGCAGCCGCTGGCGCTATGTGTGGGGCAGCACACTGGTGTTCGCGTTCAGCGTGCAGGTGATCACGGGCATCTTCCTGTGGATGTGCTATAGCCCGAGCACTCAGACGGCTTGGGAGAGCGTGTATTTCATTCAGAACCAAATGCTCGGCGGCTGGCTGCTGCGCGGACTGCACCACTTCATGGCCCAGGCGATGGTCGTGCTGATGGCGCTGCACCTGATGCAGGTCGTCATCGACGGCGCGTATCGCGCCCCGCGCGAAGTGAATTTTTGGCTGGGGCTCGTGCTGATGCAGATCGTGCTCGGGCTGTCGCTGACCGGATACTTGCTTCCGTGGGATCAAAAAGGCTACTGGGCCACGCGCGTGGCAACCAACTTGTTGAGCGTGGTCCCGTTGGTCGGCGCTCCGCTACAGCAACTCGTC
This sequence comes from Planctomycetia bacterium, assembly GCA_043749935.1. Taxonomy (GTDB): domain Bacteria; phylum Planctomycetota; class Planctomycetia; order Pirellulales; family PALSA-1355; genus PALSA-1355. The sequence goes on along the minus strand of JAYVCO010000088.1, from coordinate 3,097 downwards.
GTCGGCGGCTCGGATTATGGTCATCATACGTTGACGCGATTCTTCGCGCTCCATGCCGGCGTGCTGCCCGGTTTGCTCGTGGCGTTTCTGGTTTTGCACGTGAAGCTGTTTCGCCGCCACGGCATTTGCTCGAAACAGCCTCTCAAGGCTGCGGACTCGCTATTCTGGCCCGACCAGGTGCTCAAGGACGCCGTGGCTTGCCTGGCCGTGTTGATCGTAGTGCTGGTGATGGTGGTGCACCCCCTCAATCTTTTCTTTTCCGAACACGGCGGCCCGCTCACCGTCTCGCAGTTAGGCGCCGAATTGGGCGCGCCGGCGGATCCTTCGAATCAATACTCGGCGGCCCGGCCCGAGTGGTATTTTCTGTTCTTGTTTCAGTTTCTTAAGCTGTTCGAGGGCCAGGGCGAGCGAGGCGAATTGCTCGGCGCGGTCGTGATTCCGATGGCCGTAATGGGGGCACTGTTTTTGATGCCGCTGATTGGCCGTTGGCAACTCGGGCACCGGTTCAATATCGGGCTGCTGTTGATTCTGCTGGCCGGCGTGGGGATGTTGACCGGCGCCGCGGTGAACGAGGACTATCGCGCTCGCTGGACGGATTCCGCCGAATTCGTGTCGATCGCCGCGGAGGTTGAAAAGGTCGGCACCGACAAGGACAAAATCGCCGCGCATTTCAATAACGACCCGCTTCAAATCGCGCAATATCGCCAACGCCTGGCTGCGTTCGACAAATTCGAAAAGTCGAAAGACTACCTGGCGGCCGTCGAGTCGGCCGAGCGCGAAGCCGAGCGGGTTGTCGTGCTCGCCTCGTCCGATGCGCAGATTCCGCTGTCCGGCGCGGTCACACTGCTGCGTAACGACCCGAAGACCCAGGGCCCGAAGATTTTCGCAAGGATTTGCGCCAATTGCCACACGCACCAGCCGCCCGCAGAAACCGAGGCTTCCGAAACGGCCAAGAGCAAGATCTCGGCGCCCAATCTGTATGGCTTCGCCAGCCGGGCTTGGATTGCGGGTCTGCTCGATCCCAAGCGAATCGTCGACGAAAACTATTTCGGCAACACTTCGCACAAGGAAGGCGCGATGGTCGGCTTTGTCCAAGAGACCGTGCCCGGTTGGGCGCCCGAGGAGATTCAAAACACGGTTGCGGCGCTTTCGGCCGAAGCACAACTCAAGAGCCAGAGCGAGCTCGACGTCAAAGACGAAGCCGGCATCGTGGCCGGCCGCAAACTGATTGCCGATGGCGATCGCTGCGCCTCTTGCCACAAATTTCACGAAGCGGGTGAGTTGGGCTCTGCTCCCGATTTGACCGGATATGGGTCGCGCGAGTGGCTGTTGGGCATGATCAGCAATCCGAAGCACGAGCGCTACTATCGCGACGGCAATGACCGGATGCCGGCGTTTGCCGAGCACGCGGGCGACTCGCCACAGAACAGGCTTTCCGCGAAATCGCTCGGGCTAGTCGTTGACTGGCTGCGCGGCGAATGGTACGAACCACCGGCAGCCGAGCCCGGGGCGGAGTCGGTTGGAAAGTAACATCCCGCGTTACAGCTAGCTTATGGCCACAAAGCTTTTGGCCACCGAGGGCACCGAGAAATGAGGGGTGTCTGCGCAGGATTGGGCCGGTCAGCAATCCATTGTTCTTAAACCCTCTGTGTTCTCTGAGTCCTCGGTGGCTAATTCTGCAATTCGCGTTTTCCCGGCCATTGCCACGTTGCTAGCAAAAGCGCGCACTTCAAAGCCAGCGCATCGGGTTCGTGTGGCACACGTTACGCCAGGAGACTCCGGCTCCTGGAATGATCCGGGTTAGCTCGCGGCCGGCCGCCTCAAGGTTGGCCTCACCGGCAATCTCGCCGAATTCGGTTCAGTTTCCCACGCCATAAGCCGATTCAAGTGATTGCTCGTATTGCCGTGGGGCAATGCGCACAGCTAGCAATTGGTGACTGGCGAACCTGGAAGCGTGCTGATGTGGTGTAAACAGTGCGGCCAAGATGTGCCTGCCATTCAGATGGCTACGCCCGGCAGCGCGAGCTGCGCGCGGTGCGGCGGCATGTTTGCGCGCGGGGCCGAGGCGAGCGCCGCGCAATCGATCGGCCTGGCCGATGTGGCGGCGCGGGGCGTTGATCTGAGCGGCGCGGCGCCCGAGTCGATAGGCTATCCCAGCTGTGACGTCTGGGAGCTCGATCAGAACTATCGGCAGCTTCAGGCCCGAGTGGGCAATTGGAAACGGGTCGGTCGCCCGAACAAGCGGGCGGTTCGACAATCAACTTCCCGCAGCCTGCGGCGAACGGACGCCGGCCACGATCTCGGGGCGCCGCACAAACGGCGATCTCGCGCGGCTGAAAAATCGTCCTACTTGGGTTGGACTCTGTTGTCGCTGGGCGTCATCGCGTTTGCTTGCGGCGGTGCGCTCTTGGGCTGGTCGTTGGTTGAGCACTATCTTGACGTGGGCATTCAGGCCGATTTGTGGAACCTGGGAATACCGCCGATCGTCGCTGGTCAAGTGGTACTGCTCTTGGGCCTGGTATTGCAATTGGAGCGCATTTCGCACAACAGCCGAAATGCCGTGCGCCAGCTCGACCAGGTCGGTTCGCAACTGCACGAGCTCGAGCGAAACACCAAGATGCTGCACGTCACGCATGGCTCTGCGTCGCAGGCTTTCTACGCGCACATGACCGAGCAAGCCAACCCCGAGTTCCTCTTGGCCGATCTGAAAGGCCAACTCGACCTACTAGCAATGACCATGGCTAAGCGCAGCGCGTGACGACTGAGAGTCGTCGGCATTCGCCGAATGGCGCGGGTGCCAGGCTTGGCTCCCTCGCATGGGGTCCGGCGTCGTGGGCTCCGAGCTTGATCCAGCCTGGTCGGTCCGCAGCCAACTTGAACCCATTTGCCTGGATTCCTTCTTACCCACTCGGTGATAACCACCTGCGTGCAACCATCTATCGCAGGGTTTTGGTCACGGCACGGCACGTGCATCTAAAAGGCTCTCAAAGTCGTTTGCTGATTCAATTGAGGACCCTTTTGGAGACATATCTCATGCGTAGCCTTTTACAACTTGCCGCTTTCGGCGCGGCCGCATTGGCGGCCAACGCCGTATTCG
>JAYVCO010000087.1:0-19261 GCA_043749935.1 Planctomycetia bacterium | reverse complement strand
ACGGATAAAACCCAGCTCATTTCGGCCAGCGCCGACGGCACGGTTCGTCAATGGAACCTGGCCAACAACCAACAAGTTCGCGAAATCAAACACGGCGCGGCAGTGACGGCGCTCGCCGTCCGGCCCGATGGTCTGCAACTGGCTTCCGCCGGAGCCGACAATTTGATCCGGCTTTGGAACGCCGCCGATGGTCAGCCTTGGGCAGCGCCCGACAAGCAGCCGATCGCGCCAATGAAGGGCGATTTCCGCGCGCAATTTCGCGTTGCACAATTGGAACGCGGGCTTGCAACGAGCAACGCAAAGGTGGCCGATGACACCAAGGCATTTGCCGACGCCGAAGCCAAAATCATCGCGGTCGCCGCGACCGTGACCTCGAGCACGACGGCCAAGGAAACGGCCGCCAAGACGCTCGCCGAAAAAACAGCGGCCGTCAAAGCGCCCACCGATGCCAAGGCCGCCGTCGATAAAGAGCTCGCCGCCGCAGCCGAAGCCTCGAAGATAGCCGCGGCCAAAGCGGCTGAGGCCAAAGCGGCCGCTGAAAAGGACGCGCAAAACGCGGACCTGGCCAAGGCCAACGAGGCCGAAAAGAAGGCGGCGGAAGAGGCCGACAAGAAAGTGAAGGAACTCGAAAAGAAGGTTCAGGAAGCGGCGGCCGCGCTGGCCAAGGCGACTCAAGAGGCCACCACGGCCGAAGCGGCCAATATGGCTGCCGAGCAAGCGGCCGCAGCCGCGGTCGTGGCCATCAAGAAATCGGTAACCGACGTGCCGGTCGCGGAGCAACTACTCAAAGATTCCAAAGCGGCGCTAGCCAAAATTCAAGCCGAAACCGAAGCAGCCAAGCTGGCGGCAACCGCCGCCGAGAAACCGGTCCGCACGCTAGCCTACTCGGCCGACGGCTCACAACTGGCGAGCGCCGGCGACAATCATCTGGTTCGCACATGGACGACCGACAACGGCGCGCCGATCGAGACCTTCGAAGGCCACAAGGGTCCAGTGATAGCCGCCGCGTTCACCGCCGACGGAGCGATCTTGTCCGGCGCCGCCGACAACTCGGCCATTGTTTGGAATCCCACGCCGGCTTGGACGCTCGAGCGAACGATTGGCAACGTCGACGCCCCGACGACTTTCGTTGATCGGGTGATCGCGCTGGCCTATAGCCCCGATGGAAAACTGCTGGCCACCGGTGGCGGCGAGCCATCGCGAAGCGGTGAGCTGAAAATCTTCAACGTCGCCGATGGCAGCCTGGTCAAGGCATTTACCGACGCTCATAGCGACACGATTTTCGGCTTGGACTTTTCGCCCGACGGTGCCTACCTGGCATCTTCGGCCGCCGATCGATTCGTGAAAGTCTGGAACATGGCCAGCGGCGCGCACCACAAATCGTTCGAGGGTCACACGCACCACGTGCTCGACGTGACCTGGAAGAGCGACGGCAAGGTGCTGGCCAGTTGCGGCGCCGATAACGTAATCAAGATTTGGGATTTCATCACCGGCGACCAGCGCCGCACCACCGCGCCGTTCGGCAAGGAAGTCACGTCGATCACCTTTGTCGGAGCCACACAAAAGCTGTTCGCCAGTTCCGGCGATAAGACGGTGCGATTGGTGAACATCGACAATGGCGCTTCGGAACGCACCTACTCGGGTTGCAACGATTTCATGTACTCGACGGCCACGAGTGCCGACGGCCGCCTGGGGATTGCCGGCGGCCAGGAAAGCGTGCTCTTCGTGTGGCTGATCGACAACGGGCAGCTCATGAAATCGTTTGCCGCGCCCAAACCGCCCGAGACGAAGCCCGCCGGGCAAACAGCCGGCAAGTGAGCGATTCACGATCCTTGTGCGCTTGGACTCCTAAAGTTCCCCCAGCATCGTCAATCGCAGCAGGTTGAGAGCGGCTTTCGACGCGCGGGGCGTCCAGATCGACGGGTGGCCAGCCAGCGACGAAGCTTTGACCGTCACCTTCTCGGCCGAGGCCAGGCTGAAGTGGTAGGCCAGCTCGGGATTCTGCGCGCCATCCACCGGGAACGGCCCGATTGCGACGGCAAAATCGGCTCCGGTCTGTTTTCGGCAAGTCGCGGCCATCGCTTCGGCCACTTCTCGCGAGGTTGGCCCGAACTTTTCGACGAGCCCGCTTGCCGTCCCTAAAAACTGGTCCAGCATGGCGGGACTGTGGATGACTTGCCCGCCCAGAAAATGGCGTTGTTGGCCGGCGGTGCGACTGAGCCACCTGGCCACCTGTCCGTGGGTGCCCACTTCGACGGTTGCCAAGGTTTGATTCGATTTGGCCAGCAGCCGTAGCACCGCATCTTCTAGCTCGTCGTCTGCTTCGCCGAATACGAGCGATCCCAAACACTCGCGGATCGTGGCGGCGGTCGGCTCCATCTCGGCTTCGCACTCCTCGGGCGAAGACCCTTCGGCCGTGATGCGCAGGGTAATCGTGGCCGCGTGCACGGTGATTCCAACCGACGGCCGACGGCCGCGACGAATCAAGTCGGGCAGCATTTGCTCGACGTGACTTTCGCCGGCGCCGAAGCACTTGATACGGCGGTGCCGAATGACGCGCGGCGGGCCGTTGAGCGAGATCACGGCGGGCGCCACCGTGGCATGGAACATTTCGAACATTTCGGCAGGCACGCCCGGCAGGGCAAAAACGTGACAGACACCGCCATCGGGCCGCGGCAAATCGAGCCACACGCCCGGCGCGGTGCCATTGGGGTTGAAAATAATCTTGCTGCCGGCGGGAAACATCGCCTGCGAGCGATTTCGCTCGGGCATATCGCGTTTGTACCGGGCGAATAACTGGCGAATATACTCGAGCGAGCCTTCGTCGAGCACCAACTCGCGGCCGGCGACCTGCGCCAATACTTCGCGCGTCAAATCGTCGGCCGTCGGTCCCAGCCCGCCGCTGGCAATGACGATGTCGGCCCGAGCAACGGCCGTTTTGAACACCGAAATATTGGCATCCATATCGTCGGCAACGGTCGTGTGGTACATCACTTTGACACCCAACTCGCCCAATCGTTCGCTCAGCCATTGGCTATTCGTATCGAGCCGCTGCCCGCTGGTTAGTTCGTCGCCGATTGAAACGATTTCAGCAATCATAGTGGGTTCTCAGTCGGATAAGTGATTGCCCACATTGTGCCATTTGGATTCGTCGAGGCCAACCACCATTATTCGCCGTCCCTTGACGTCGAGTGATATACTTCCGCAGGGCTAAATCTTATGGCGACAATCGAGCTTCCGATCGAGGGAATGACTTGCGAGCACTGCGTTCGCAGCGTGACCGATGCGCTTACACACGTCCCGGGCGTGAAATCGGCCACCGTCAGCTTGAGCGATCGGAAAGCTGTGATCGAGTCGTCGGACGGAACGCCCACTCGAGGCCAACTGGCAGCCGCGGTGGCCAAGGCCGGCTACCATGTTCCCGCTGCAACTCTCGCTCCAGCCGTGGCTGGCGATGGGGAGGGGCGTTCGAGCGCGTCTGCCGCTGGCGAAAAAGAGCTGGTACTGAACATCGACGGAATGACGTGCGCCAGTTGCATTGCGCGAGTTGAAACGGCGTTGGCGGCGGTGCCCGGCGTGCGCAGTGCGCGGGCGAATCTGGCCACGAATCAGGCCGCGGTCGAATTCGAGCCCAGTCGCCGGGCCAATGTTGCGGCGCTCGTCGAGGCGGTCAAGCGCGCCGGTTACAGCGCGTCGCTGGCCGCAGCGTCGGAAAAAGCAGGAGCCGACCGGAGCGCCCGCGAACTTTCCAAATGGCGGAAATCGCTGGACTGGGCGATCGGGCTACTGATTCCGATCATCATCTTGCATTTTCTCCAAGCCACCGGGCCAGCCGCCGCTTGGATCCAATTCGTCTGCGCCACCGCACTCCAGTTTTTCGTGGGATGGCCGTTTTTGATCGGTGCGCTACGGCGAGCTCGGTATTTCACGACCAATATGGACACGCTGGTCATGATCGGCACGTTGGCCGCCTATGGGTCCGGCGTGTACAGCCTGTTCATGGCCCACGAGCACGGCGAGCAGCAGATGTATTTGATGGATGCCGGCATCATCCTGACTTTCATCACGCTGGGAAAATTCTTGGAATCCCAGGCCAAGGGCCGCGCATCGGCCGCGATTCGCAAGCTGCTCGACTTGGCGCCATCGTTGGCCAACGTCGAACGCCAGGGTCAGATTGTCACGATACCGCCGAGCCAGGTGGCCATCGGTGAAACGATGGTCGTGCGGCCGGGCGAGAAGGTGCCGCTCGATGCGGAAGTCCTGACCGGCCAATCGAGCTTGGACGAGTCGTGGTTGACCGGCGAATCGATTCCAGCGGACAAAGGACCTGGACAAAGAATCTTGGCTGGCACCATCAATGGTCAAGGCGCCCTGACGGCACGTGTCGTCCACACAGTTGGCGAGACGGCGCTTGCGCAGGTCGTTCTATTGGTGCGACACGCACAGGAATCGAAGACTGAAATTCAGCGCCTGGCCGACCGGGTTGTCGCGTGGTTCGTGCCAGTGGTACTGGTCGTGGCGGGTTTCACACTGCTCGCGTGGGGATTGTTTGCGAACGATTGGTGGACCGGCTTGTCTGCAACGGTTGCCGTGTTGGTCGTGGCTTGCCCCTGTGCTTTAGGGCTGGCCACTCCGACCGCGATTCTGGTCGCCAGCGGCCGCGGCGCGGAGCTTGGTATTTTGATCAAGGAAGCGCACGCATTGGAGCTGGCAGGGCGAGTAACGACCGTGGTGCTCGATAAGACCGGCACGGTTACGCTCGGCAAGCCACAACTCACGCGTTTCTTGTTAGTCTCCGGGGTTTCTGAAGAGGAGTTGCTGGCAACCGCAGCCTCAGTGGAGCAGTTGAGCCAACATCCGTTGGCAAAGCCGATCGTTGCTGCCGCTCGGGAGCGTGGTCTGGCACTCAAGTCGGTTGATAACTTGGAAATCGTGCCTGGCCAGGGCATTCGTGCCACCAATAACGGCGACGTGCTACTGGTGGGCAACGAGCGATTGCTCGCCGCCCAAGGCGTCGATTGGAGCAGCCACCAGACGCAAATCGAGGCGCTGCGAGCCGAGGGGCAGGCCCCGCTCTTGGTCGCTTGGGGAACTCGTTATTTGGGGCTGGTCGCCGTGGCCGACGTCGTGGCGCCGCACAGCCGCGAAGGGGTCGACCGGCTCAAAGCTCTCGGCGTAAAGGTGCTCTTGCTCTCGGGCGACCATCGTGCGATTGCCGAGCGCGTGGCGCGGGAGGTGGGCATTACCGAGGTCAACGCGGAAGTCCTGCCTGGCGAAAAACAAGAAGTCATCGCCCGACTGCGTTCATCGGGCGAAGTGGTGGCCATGGTCGGCGATGGGATCAACGATGCACCGGCACTGGCCGCCGCGGATTTGGGAATCGCCATTGGTTCCGGTTCCGACATTGCCATCGAGGCGGCGGATATCGTAATCAGCGGCAACGACCTGCGAGCCGTCGCCCGTTCCATCAAGCTCGCGCGAGCCACCTTGCGGACGATTCAGCAGAATCTCGCCTGGGCGTTCGTGTACAACGTGCTCTTGATTCCAATCGCCGCCGGCGTGCTCGTTCCTTGGAGTGGTTTCCGCTTGCCGGCGATCGCCGCCGCCGCCGCGATGGCAGCCAGCAGCGTTTCGGTGGTGGCAAACAGTCTGTTGTTGCGCTGGCGCAAGCTGAATTGAGCGCGATGCAGCCGAAGATCAGTCGGAGGGAAAGGGCACGGGCTCGCCGTTTAACTGGGCCAGGGCGTTTCGCGCGGCGCGTTGCTCGGCTTCTTTCTTGTTCCGGCCCCAGGCGGATTGATATTGGGCGTGCCCGATCTGCGCCGAGATTTTGAAGCATTTGCTGTGGTCGGGACCCTTTTCGTCGAGCAGCAAATAGGTGGGCGTCGAGCCGTTTTCGCGCTGGGCCATTTGCTGGAGCAGCGATTTGTAGTTGCCGCCGAGCTCACCAGCCGCGGCCAATTCGATTTCCGGTGCCATGAATCGGGCAATGAACTCCCGCACCGCGCTGTCGCCCCCGTCCAGATAAATCGCAGCCGCCAGCGATTCAAACACATCAGCCAGCAGCGATGGCGGCACGCTAGGATGCGAGCTCATGCCTTTGCCGAGAATCAAGAATTCCTGCAGGCCCAAGGCCTCGCTGATCTTTGCGCAGGTTTGCCGGCTAACGACTACCGATTTGACTTTGGTCAAGTCCCCTTCCAGGTAGTCGGGATACTGACAATACAGCAGCTCGCAAACCACGGCCCCCAGAATCGCGTCGCCCAAGAATTCCAGCCGCTCGTTGGAGGCCAGTCGATGTTGGGCCCCAGAAGCGTGCGTCAAAGCGGCCGTCAATAAGGACTTGTCGCGAAAGTCATACCCGATTCGTCGTTCGCATCGCGCCAAGCCCGGAAGCTGAGCGTCCGTGAGTGGTGAACGGACCGTATGGGGCATAAATCAGCCTTTACTAAGCAAACGGGATATTGCTAGAGTGTTAACGTAACCCTAACCAAGCTAGAGGCTTTTGTCAATCTGGCCCGTGCTGACCAAGGGCGGCGGGCGGGGATCCGCCGCAGCCGCTGGGGATCCATATCCCAGTCGAAAATCTTCTCGCAATCGGGCCGCTGCCAACATTTGGCACACTCGGTGCGAACTCACCTAGAGTGAACCGACGCGGCATCCCCTGCGTACGGGACTGAAGAGCGATTGGACCGAAAACTCCGCTTGGCCCTAATTCAACATCTGACTACCCTCAAGGAGGACTCCCATGTCCGCAAGTAGGTTCCGTGGAAATACTCGAAGCGTCGCTGTGATAGCCCTACTTTTGACAGCGGTAGGGCTGGGAACGGCCTTACAAAGAAACGGCGCGGTCGGCGATGAACCGCGAAAAGAAGTCAACCCCACGGCGGTCCGCCGCGCGGAAGAGCTTTCCGAAGCCTTTCACAACGCCGCCGAAGCGACCATGCCCAGCGTGGTTACGGTTCGCAGCAAGACCAAAGCCCATCCCGTAGCAAAGAGCAAGGGGAACCGTGGCGAGCAAGGCCCGAATCCTTTCAAGGGCACTCCTTTCGAGGATCTGTTCGGGCGGAACCTCGAAGATTTCAACCCGCACCAAGGGCCGCGCCAAGGCATGGGTTCGGGAGTGATTATCGACAGCTCGGGCATCGTGCTCACCAACAACCATGTCGTGGAAGGCGCCGATGAAGTCACCGTTCGGCTGGCCGATGGTCGCGAGTTCAAAGCCGAAGACATCAAAACCGATGAACAAACCGATCTGGCGGTATTGCGCATCAAAGGCGCCGGCAGTTTGCCCGCCGCCACGATGGGTAACTCGGACAAGATGCGGATCGGCGACTGGGTGATTGCCATCGGCAATCCGTTCGAACACGAACAGTCAGTCAGTGCCGGCATTATTAGCGGCACTGGCCGCGAGTTGGACTCGGTCCGACGCGTCAAGTTTCTGCAGACCGACGCCGCGATCAATCCGGGCAACTCCGGCGGCCCCTTGGTCAACCTGAATGGCGACGTCGTTGGCATCAACACCGCGATTGCCTCCACCAATGGCAGCTTCGCGGGTATTGGATTCGCAATTCCGATCAACCAGGCCAAATGGGTCATGGGCCAGTTGATCAAACAAGGTTCGGTACAACGTGCCTATTTGGGCGTCAGCATCGGTGACATCACTCCAGACCTGGCCAGCAAATTGGGCGCTCGTCGCGGAGAAGGCGTGTTGGTTTCGGAGGTATTCCCCAATAGCCCGGCCGCGGAAGCCGGATTCGAAGCTGGCGACGTGATTCTGAAGTTCGCTGGGCAAAAAGTGAAGGACACTCGCGAGCTGCAGAGTCTCGTCGAGCGCGCCGACCTGGGTTCAAAACAGGCGGTCGAGGTCCTGCGTGACGGCAAGACAGTCACGCTGCACGTGACTGCCAAGGCACTACCCAAGGGATTTGGCGTCGCCAGCCAGGACGGCCAGCCGAAGCACGAATCGAGAGACGATCACTCCGCATTCGAAGCGAAGGATCTGGGCATCGAGGTTTCGGAACTCACGACTGAACGAGCCGAGGAGCTGGGTTTCACCGGCTATTCCGGCGTGGTGATTACCAAGGTCGATCCCAATTCGCCTGCGGCCGAAATCGGTGTGCGAGCCGGAATGATGATTACGAAGGCCGACAAGAAGACGATCAAGACCGTCGAAGACTTCCAGACCGCCATCAAGGGCGAGTCGCTGAAGGACGGCATCCTGCTTCACGTCCGGACCCGTCAGGGGAACCGCATCGTGTTGCTCAAGGAGTAACTTCTTGAGTTGAAGAAAACCGAGGGGGAAGGGGCGTCCGTTAGGGCGCCCCTTTTTTTGTGATTTCGAGGGTGACCGGAAAGAGAAAGTACAAAGCTAATATGTTTTTGCGTACGACCGAAACCAAATGGACATTTCTCTTGAGCGAAAAACAGGGCCATTTCCATCGAGCGGCCGCATTGCGGGCCGAATGGCTTTGACACGTTTGGACAGCCAAACGATACTCAGAGATTCGACGCGTCAGCAATATCCCCGCTTGCGAGCATGCCGCCGCACACGAACTGCTAGAGCATCCGATGACCAATACGCTCTATCTTCCTGAATTGCGCGAAATGCTGGCCGAAAACAATGCGGCCGAGCTGCGCGAGTTTTGTGTTGCTTTGCACGCGGCACGAACCGCCGAGTTCATGGAAGGGCTGACGGCGGCCGAATCGTGGGCCGTGCTGCAACACGCGGATGACACGACGCGAGCCGAGATCTTCAGTTACTTTGATCGCGATCGACAAGTCGAGATCATCGAAACGGCGGACCGCGCCGAGATCGGCAGGCTGATCGCCGATTTGCCGCCGGACGATCGCGTCGACATCCTCAAGTCAGTTTGCCCCGAAGCGGTCACCGAACTGTTGCCGTTCATTCCGGCCTTGGATCGTCGCGACATCTTGCGCCTGCAATCGTACCCTGAGGGGACGGCCGGCGCGATGATGACCACGAGCTTCGCCAAGATTGGCGAGGGGCTCAGCGTGCGCGAGGCGCTCGAGGAAATTGGCCGCCAGGCGCAAGAGTTGGAAACGATTTATTACGTCTACATCGTCGACGACCAGGATCATCTGCGGGGGCTGGTCTCGGCGCGACAGCTCGTCTCGGCAATGGGTAAGCCGTACACCAAGATCGACGACCTGATGGACCGCGAGGTGGTGACGGTCGACGTCAACGACGACCAGGAAAAGGTCGCCCAGGAGGTGGCTCGCTTCGATTTGCACGCCATTCCGGTGGTCGACAGCGAACATCACATGCTGGGCATCATCACGCACGACGACGTGATCGACGTGTTCAGCGCCGAGGCGACCGAAGACGTCTACCGCATGGGTGCCGTCGCGCCGCTGGTGGAAAACTACCTGGAAGCGAACTTCCGCACGATTTGGTGGAAACGCTCCGTGTGGCTCTCGTGTTTGTTCGTGGCCGAGTTGTTCACATTTACCATGCTGGCGCATTTCGAAGATTCGATCAAAAAAATCGTGGCGCTGAGCCTGTTCGTGCCGTTGTGCATTTCCACCGGCGGCAACTCCGGATCGCAAGCCGCCACGCTGATCACGCGGGCCATGGCGCTGGGGCAAGTCACGATCGGCGATTGGTGGCGCGTCTTGCGGCACGAATTGTTGATGGGGATGGCCCTGGGGGTCACGCTCGGATCGATCGGCTTTGTGCGGGCGTTTTTTACGCCGAAAGAAATCCTTGGCGATGCCGATGCTTGGGGGCTGGCGATCGTGATTTCGCTGGCAGTGACGGCCATTTGCCTGTGGGGAACGCTCGTCGGTTCGATGCTACCGTTGATTTTCCGGCGGTTCGGATTCGACCCGGGCTACGCGTCGAGCCCGTTCGTGGCCACATTCGTCGACGTGACCGGCATCTTCATATATTTCACTTTGGCTCAAATCTACTTGTTGACTCCCGGCTAAAAAAACTCGTTTGGCCGAGCTGAAGCGTGAACCTGTCGGCGGAAAACACCGTCTAAAAGCTGCTGACCCTTGGTCCGCCCTTGAGTACCGATTCAGGCCCTTGGCAAGCCGCAGGGCCAGTCGTCATACTGTTTTGCGTTCCAACGCACCGCAGCCGTATTAGTCGCTGGAGGTGCCGTTCGAGTGACCTCCGAGGATTAACGAATTCGCACATGGCTGAACTTGGCGTCAATATCGACCACGTGGCGACGGTCCGGCAGGCTCGCCGGACGACCGAGCCCGACCCGGTGTGGGCGGCTACGCTGGCCCAATTGGGCGGTGCCGACGGTATAACTTTGCACCTGCGCGAAGATCGGCGGCACATTCAGGACCGCGATTTGCGAGTGCTGCGCGAGACCGTGACGGTGAAGCTCAATCTCGAGCTGGCCTCGAACGAGGAGATCGTGGCGCTCGCCTGTCAATCGAAGCCCGACCAGGCCACGCTGGTTCCCGAAAAACGTGAGGAAGTAACCACGGAAGGGGGTTTGGATCTGATCGCAAATCGGCCGCGCGTGGTCGAGGCGATCTTCAAACTGCGCGGCGCCGGAATTACGATCAGCCTGTTTCTGGATCCCGACCCGCGACAGATCGAGACGGCAGCGCAACTTCACGCCGATGCGGTCGAATTGCACACCGGCGAATTCGCATTGGCCGTGGGCGAAGAAAAACAATCAGCCGAGCTGGCCAAGCTCAAAGCGGCCGCTCGATTAGTGCGATCGCTAGGTATGACCCTGCACGCCGGGCATGGCTTGACTTATCGAAACGTCAAACCGATCGCGGCGATCGAAGGTATGTCGGAATTGAACATCGGCCACAGCATCGTCGCCCGAGCGATCATGGTCGGCTTCGAGCAGGCGGTGCGCGAAATGAAAAAGTTGATTTCCTAACGGTTCCCGGTCGTTGCCGCCAGGCAACGAGGCCGTCGACGGCTTGCCGGATGCGGACCAATCGGGCTATGATGCTCGCTCGCGACAATTCAAGTTTCCCGACTGATTTTGAGTATTTGCCATGACGACTAAAGGTGAAGCGTTTGCCGGACTTTCCGTGGCTTTGACGACGCCTTTTCGCGACCAGGCGGTCGACTACGAAGCTTTACGTGCGCAGGTCGAATTTCAGATTGAAGCGGGCACGACCTGTCTGTGCCCGGTAGGCACAACCGGCGAATGCCCCACGCTCAGCCACGACGAGCACGAGCGCGTGATTGCATCGGTCGTGGAATTCGCCGCCGGAAGGATCAAAGTCATGGCCGGCACGGGTTCCAACAGTACGGCCGAGGCCTTGCGGTTGACCAAATTTGCCGAAAAATGCCGCGCCGATGCCGCCCTGGTGGTCGCACCTTACTACAACAAGCCGACCCAGGAAGGATTTTATCAGCACTACAAGGCCCTGGCTGAAGCCGTGGGCATTCCGATCTGCGTGTACAACATTCCGGGCCGGACCGGCAAGAACATCGAGCCGGAAACCATTGCGCGGATGGGCGAGTTGCCCAACATCACGATGGTCAAAGAGGCCACGGGGTCGATGGACCAGGCATCGCAGATCATTGCGCTATCGAACCTGACGGTGCTCAGCGGCGACGACAGCCTGACGTTACCCCTGATGGCCCTGGGTGCACGGGGCGTGATTTCGGTGGTCGGCAATATCGTCCCTCGCGATGTTATTTCGCTGATCCGAGCCTTTGAAAAAGGCGATCTCGCCGCGGCCCAAACCTGGCACCGCAAGCTGTTCCCCCTGTGCCGGGATATGCTCGGTTTGGCCACGAACCCCATCCCGATCAAAGCCGCCATGCGACTGCTGGGGCGCGATACCGGGCAACTACGCATGCCCATGCTCCCGCTCGACCGCGAGAGTGAAGCAAAATTGCGTGGCACACTGAGCGGCTACGGGCTCCTTTAGAGCGAATTATCGCTCTATTCCGCACAACCTGCCGCGGCTGTCGAGGGTTGTGACTTCTTCCGTATTTCTCGCGGGTAGGAGCGCGTTAACGCCCGCGTCAGTGGCTGCTTTTGACCTATAGTTTCAGTGGTTCCGCTCGTTTCGATTCCGCCATGT
This sequence comes from Planctomycetia bacterium, assembly GCA_043749935.1. Taxonomy (GTDB): domain Bacteria; phylum Planctomycetota; class Planctomycetia; order Pirellulales; family PALSA-1355; genus PALSA-1355. Next base: position 7,219 of record JAYVCO010000087.1, on the reverse strand, counting down.
GGCCGTGCGGCGGATTTGATGGCTCTCTCGTCTGGTTGCGCAATGTTTTATCTCGAGACCTGGTCGCCTGCACAGACATCCACCTTGCTGGGGCTGGTGGCGACGCTGGGCTATATCGTCGGTCGACTGCGATACCGCAGAGATTTGGCCAATCGCGCCCAAAGCCGGCAGGAGATCATGCGTGCTCGGGCCGTGGCAAGAGAACTGGAAAACATCGGCAACCATTTGCAAAAAGCCCTCCAGTCGCATATTCCGGCGGTAAACAAATTCACCTCGCAGTTATCTCGACTGGAGCAGAAACCCGAAGTCTCTTGGCACGAACTTTGTGATCGGGCGGACGAAATGCTCAAGCCGATCCTGCGTTTGAGCAGCCAGATTTCGCAGGCCTATTCCGAACTGCTGCAACAGACCGCCGACCTGGCGTCGTTCGCCGAACTGCGCACCGACCCCTTGACTGCCGTCGCCAATCGTCGGGCCTTCGACGAATCGCTGTCCACTTATATCTCGCGACAAAACCGATACGACGAACCGCTTTCGCTGGCAATATTGGATATCGACTTCTTCAAGCAAGTCAACGACGTTCACGGCCACTTGCAAGGCGATCGGGTATTACAGAATCTGGCCGCGCTATTGCGTGGAGCCGTGAGAGATTGCGACATGGTGGCGCGGTTTGGCGGCGAAGAATTCGTTCTGTTGATGCCGCAAACCGAATTGCACGCTGCTTGCAGCTTGACCGAAAGGATCCGCGGTAGCGTTCAGCAGCTATTGCCTATTACTGTCAGCGTGGGACTCGCCGCGGCCGTTGAAGACGATACGCCCGATAATCTGATCGCCCGCGCGGACGCGGCCCTCTACCAGGCCAAAGGCGCCGGCCGCAATTGCGTTTGTCTTCACGAGGGAGCATCGGGCCGAATCGTCGGTATCAAGTTGTCGGCTGACCAGTCCGTCTCTCCGGTCGTCGAACAAGGTCCCAGCAACGATGCAGAGCACGACGAGCATGTGCCGTCTGTCGCAGTCACATCGTAAGCAGCCCTGCACCGCCCTTTGCCTTTAGCTGCAAACCGGTAGAATCTTGCCTACGCGGTAGAGCTCTCCCCAGGAATTCGTGGGCGGGCCGTGCTCGATCGCACGTAAAAGGCCGCCAAGCGTGGCCCTGTTCGCAGCGGAATCATCATGAATCTGACTCTGGCCGATATCGTCGGCGCCAAGCACCGCATTTCCGAGGGAATCTATTTTTCGCCTTGTCCAGAATCCATCCCTCTGAGCGAGCTCTGCGGCTTTCCGATCTATTGCAAGCTCGATTATCTCCAGCGAACTGGCAGCTTCAAGGAACGTGGGGCGCGCAATGCGCTACTGCTGCTCGATGAGGACCAACGCCGGCGCGGCGTTATCTCGGCGTCTGCCGGCAATCATGCCCTGGGCCTGGCCTATCACGGCAAGTTGCTGGGCATCGGCGTGACCGTGGTCATGCCTCGATTTGCCCCGCTGATCAAGCTCACCACTTGCCGCAAGCTTCGGGCAAATGTCATCCTGCACGGAGAAAGCTTTAGCGAGGCTTATGAACACGCGCAAGAGCTGGCCCGCACCAGCGGTCTGAAGTACATCCACGGTTTTGATGACCCGGCGATTATCGCCGGGCAGGGCACCATGGGGCTCGAGATTCTCGAACAGGTTCCCGACGTCGAGGCGATCGTGGTGCCGATCGGCGGCGCCGGCTTGATCGCTGGCGTGGCACTGGCGGTCAAGAGCATCATGCCCAAGGTGCATGTCATTGGCGTCGAGCCCGAGCGCGCGGCCGGGTTCACTGCCGCCTTGGCTGCTGGGCACGTAGTCAAAGCGCCATTGCGGCCGACTTTGGCCGATGGTCTGGCCGTGGGCAAGGTTGGCGAGTTGGCCTTTGCCACGGCCGCGCCCAGGGTCGATCGCGTGGTCACCGTCAGCGAAGAAGAGTTGGCGCTGTCCATGTTGCGGCTAGTGGAATTGGAAAAAAGCGTGGTGGAAGGCGCGGGCGCGGCGCCGCTGGCCGCCTGCATGAGCGGAAAGCTGCCGGAATTGCGGGGCAAGCGGACCGTGCTCGTGCTTTCCGGCGGAAATGTCGATCCGCTAATCCTGACGCGCGTTATCGAAAAGGGCCTGGTCTCCGATGGCCGTTTGTGTCGCTTTACGGCCGTGATCACCGATCGACCGGGCGGATTGGCCCGGCTGGCGCAACTGATCGCGGAATCGGGAGCCAGCATCCAGGAAATCGGCCACGATCGGGCCTTCTCGGGTCCTGATATTGCCGCGGCCAACGTGCTGTGCACGGTCGAAACGGCGGATCGGCGACATATCGACGAGCTGTATCAGCGATTGGCCCAAGAGGGTATTCGCGTGCTGCCGCTGGCCCCCAATGGCTCGAGCGTCGATCTGCCCAAATCATGACCAACGAATGCACACAAGCAGTCGTCCTCAAGAAGACCGCCGACCATGTCCGCGAGCTCTTGGCAGCCGACAGCTCGGGCCACGACTGGTGGCACATCCAGCGCGTCTGGAACAATGCGCTGCATTTGGCGGAGCGCGAAGGGGCCGATTTGTTTGTCGTCCAACTGGCTGCGTTATTGCACGATATTGCCGATTGGAAATTCCACGGGGGGGATGAGACGCTGGGTCCGCAACGTGCCGCCGCTTGGCTTTCTGGTTTGGAAATCGACGCCGCCACGATCGATCACGTTTGTGAAATCATTCGCGGGTTGTCGTTCAAAGGAGCAGGCGTGGCCACGCCCATGCGCACGCTCGAAGGCCAGGTGGTGCAGGATGCTGACCGATTGGATGCGATTGGCGCCATTGGCATTGCCCGGGCATTCGCTTACGGAGGGCACGCCGGCCGCGCCATGCACGACCCCGACATTCCGGCGGAGCAGCACGCGTCGTTTGCAGCGTACAAGAAAAACAGCGGGCCGACGATCAATCACTTTTATGAAAAACTGCTACTACTGAAAGATCGCATGAACACGCCCAGCGGTCGACAACTGGCGGAAGCCAGACATCAGTTCATGGAGCAGTTTCTCGATCGTTTCTATTCGGAGTGGAACGGGACTAGCTGACGGATCTGCCGATAGCTTGTAATCTATTTTCCATCATTCCCATCACTATTTCCTCGGACTTTACCTGATGGAACGTATTCGCGGCATCATTTTCGACTGCGACGGCACCTTGGCCGATACCATGCCTTCGCACTACGAGGCCTGGACGAGCATCCTGGATCGATACGATTTGACGATGAGCGAAGATCGGTTTTACGCCTTGGGTGGCTGGCCCACGCATCGCGTTGCGGAGCTTCTGATTGCCGAGTCTGGCCGCGCGATCGACATCGAACAATTGTCGCACGAAAAAGAACGGTTGTTTACCGAGACCCTGCACCTGGTTCGGCCGATCGAGCCAGTGGTTCAAGTCGTAAGGCAATTTCGCGGCAAGCTGCCGCTGGCGGTCGCTACCGGCGCGGTGCGGCCGATTTGCGAGGTCATTCTGCGTCAGATTGGGATCCTCGACTGGTTCGATACGATTGTCAGTTCCGAGGACGTCGCTCACCACAAACCATCGCCAGACATTTTTCTGGAAGCCGCGCGGCGACTGGGCGTTCTGCCGGAGCAATGCCGGGTCTACGAGGACACTGACCCGGGAATCGAAGCCGCGCGTCGCGCCGGAATGGAGTATATTGACGTGCGCGAATTCTATACGCCGCGTCGCGTTACTTGAAGTGATATCGAAGGGAGCCGATTTGCATGGTCGACTTTGACGCCAGTTTTTCCGCGGGCCTTGGCTACGACGACTTTCTGAAAACGCACGGCAACGATGAGCATCGCCGCCGCTGGCGCGAGATGCACGAGCGAATTCGCTTGACTCCTGCTCAACAAGCACTCGTCGCATCGTTCAAACGCGAAATGAAAGTAATCTGCCTGGCGGGCGCCTGGTGTGGCGACTGCGTCAATCAATGTCCGATCTTCGATCATTTTGCCCGCGTCAATTCGCTTATCAAGATTCACTATTTCGACCGCGACGCCCACGCGGATTTAGCAGCCGAACTGAAGGTTTGCGGCGGAGCGCGGGTGCCGGTGGTCGTGTTTCTGAGCGAAGATGGATTCGAAGTTGGCCGTTACGGCGATCGCACGCTTTCGAAGTATCGCAAATTGGCGGCAGACCAGTTTGGTGCATCTTGCCCGACGGGCCTGGTGCCGCCCGAGCAGGAACTGCTCAACGCGGTGACGCAAGATTGGCTCGATGAATACGAGCGGGCCCAGTTGATCCTGCGAACGTCAGCCCGCTTGCGGCAGAAGCACGGCGACTGAGGGGAAAATGGCCGACGACAATCCACTCGACCAACAGGGTCAGCCGCGCGTGCGATTGATTCCGGACGTGCCGGTCTACGATTGCCACGTTTATCTTTCACCGCCTGATGAACAAGGCCTGGTCCACGTCCGTGCCGCGGCGCTGACCGAGGTTGTCGCCACGGGGAAAAACGAGCGCGACGCCTTGCGCAATATCGTGGCCAAATTCAAGGAAGTGGTCGGCGGACACGTGTCGCGTGGCGAGCCGATTCCGTGGCTCGTGCAACCCAATGCCATCAAGCCGGGCGAAACCCAGAGGTTTATTCCCGTACACTTCTGATGGGATCGCGACAGCAAACCAGGTAGTCGACTCGCTAAACAAGCGCGGTCGAAAGCCGACGCCGATAATCCAGAATCAACTCGGAATCGGCTGGCAGCAAGTGAAAGATGTCAATCATGAGCTTCCGAGCAGGCTCGACGACTTCTTTCTTGGCCGACTGCACCAGTTCTAGCGCAGTCGTTAGCGCAAGTTCATAATCGCCGCGCGCGGCCAACGCTTCGGCCAAGGCGAGTTTCGTCGCCAGATCTTTTGGATCCGCGGCCACTTTCGCGCGCAACGCATCGAGATCGGCAGCGGTCGTGGATTCTTCCTTCACATTCATCTGGGCTTGAAGCGTCTCGGCCTCGGGCTCGAGATAGCCTCGGGCTTCCAGTTCGGCCAGGATGGCTCGGCCCTCATCCGCGCGGCCTTGTGCCAGACGCAAACCGGCCAGGCCGATCTTGGCCGAAGCCAACTCGGGATCGAGCCGGCTGGCTTCCAGATACTTAGCCTCGGCCGCGGGCTGATCGTCTTTTTCAATTTGGCGTGCTTCGGCCACCAGCGTTTCGGCCGGACTTGGAAGCAATCGATCGAGCCAGCCGCGAATCTGCTCCTCGCTCATCAGGCCGACGAAATAATCGAGCAGTTGACCGTCGCGCAGTGCATACACCGCCGGAATCGATTGCACTCCAAAAGCACTTGCGATGTTCGGCAGCTTCTCCGTATCGGCTTTGACCAACAGAAACTTGCCATCGTAATCGCGGGCAAGCTTTTCCAGGAGGGGACCGAGCATTCGGCACGGCTGGCACCAGGTGGCCCAGAAATCGACCACCACCAGAATTTCGCGCGATCGCTCGACAACGTCTTGTTGGAACGTCGCCTCGTCGGCTTCCAAAATCCAGGGGGATTGATCAGTTAATTCCGCCATGCTGTGTCCATCCAAAAGAGTACGTTAGTTCTGTGCGACGAGGTGCTCATCGAGCCAGGCGAGCACGATCTGACGCATTTCGGGCGTCTCACGGTGACCGCAGTCAAACAATTCTACCCGGCAGTCGGCCTCACGGCCAAACTTTCGATACAGCGGTAGCAGATGATCGCGAATCCGTTCGACGCCCGCTGGCGGCGTCAGCAGATCTTGCCGGCCGTTAAGGCTCAGATGGGCTCGCGGCACGATCAATTCGTTGATCTGGTGCGCTTGAAAATGTTTGAGCAGTTGGGGGACGTAATAGTAGATGCCATGCCCCTTCAAGTTTTTTGCCTTGATCAGCTCTTCGTAATCGGTCAAGCAACACAGGTCGATACAGACTTTGACCCGCGGGTCGAGAGCGGCGAGCCACCAGGCTTTGGTCGAGCCCATCGAAAGCCCGAACGCGCCAATCCGATTGGAATCGACTTCGGCCCGACTGGCCAGATAGCTGACCGCCTGCACCTCATCGTACATCATCATGCCCCACAGCACGCGGCCGCGCCATAACATTTCCTTGAAGGCGTCCATTTCGCCCTGCGAACCGTTTTCGACGTGTTGCCGCTCGGAAAAGCACCAACTGTCGATCGCCAGCGTGACGATTCCTTTTTCGGCGCACACCGGAGCGTAGGCCGGCAACACTTCGCGGCCACGCACCAGTTCTTCCTTACCCAGCGAATAGGTGCCGCCGTGCGCGTGGATGTAGACGAGGCCCGGCGCCTTCGTTTGCCGCTTGTCGGGAATCAAGAGCAGCGCCGGCACCGGCTCGAATCCATTCAGGTCCAACACCAAATGCTCAAGTGTGTAGCCATCTCCTTTTTCGGTCCGCAAGAGCTTTGCGGTCACCGGCCGATCGCGGGCTGGCAGATCGCCGAGCAGGCTCCATAGTTCTTCGCGATGCCGCTGTTGGCGAGCCGCGAAGTCTTCCTGCGATTCCGGTTCCGCGGCGTTAGTTTGCATGGCTTGTAAAAGTCCCAGGCCCCAGGTGGCGGCGCATCCCTTGAGAAAATTGCGACGAGCGGCGCGAGCCATGATTTGCAAACTCCGGCCACGCTAAGGTTTTCGTTGAATTCCGTTATCTTCGGCCAACAGTTCAAACCGCGGCTGTTTCTTTTCCCGGCGGGCGGTCGATACAATACTATGAAACCTCCAGCTCGCCGCGCCAAGGTCCGGTGCGGCCACCCGGTTGGGTTCGATTGCGTTCAGGACGAGCACCAATGAGTACGATGGAATTGCCGGCTCCACTGCCGCGAGCCGATGAGATTGCAAATCGGCTGACCCACGCGATCGGGCTTGCGATGAGCATCGTGGGCACTGCCGTGCTGGTGTATCTGACGGCAGATCATGGTGACTGGCTGCAAATGGTCGGAGTGTGCGTCTATGGCGCCACGCTGGTCGCGCTATACGCTGCTTCAACGCTCTCGCACTCCTTCGACGAACGTCCGCAGGTTCGGCACTTCTTCCGCACGGCAGATCAAGTGTGCATTTTCTTGTTGATTGCCGGCACTTTTACGCCTATTTCGCTCACCTATCTGCGCGATGGCTGGTGGTGGGCCCTGTTCGTGGCGATCTGGGCGCTGGCGGGCGTGGGCATTTTCGTCAAAATCTTTTTCACGCGACTGCACAATGTGT
>JAYVCO010000086.1:0-10742 GCA_043749935.1 Planctomycetia bacterium | reverse complement strand
CCAGACGTTCGGCCTGCATCATCGCCGAATAATAACGGGTGTCTTCGACCGCCAGGGCCGCCTGATGGGCGATAGCGATCATCAGCTTCAGGTGCTCGTCGTTGAACTTGTTCTGATGTCCTCGCTGCTGGACGATCCGCTGCGGGCTGGTCGAAGTGTCGATGTAGATCACGCCCACGACGTCGTAGCGGCCCTGCATCGGCACGCAGATCGCTTCACGGATGCCCATCTGCACGATACTGGCGGCCTGGTCCCAACGCTCGTCCTCGCGAGCATTGCTGGTCAGCACGCCTTCATTGTGCTCCATGACGTAGTCGAGAATCGTCTTGCTGATGGCCAGCTTTTCGCTCGAAGTGAATCCCTGCCGGTTGCGGCGCACTTTGGGAGTGAGAGCCTTGTTTTCGTCCAACAGCATGATGCAACCGCGGTCCGCTTCGACCCACTCAAAGATCAACTGCATGATCCGATTGAGCAGTTGATCGATATCCAGCGTGTGGCTGACGGCCAACGCCGTCCGATACATGATTTGCAAGTTACTTCGCGCCCGGGCGAGCCAGGGGCTGGCAGCGCCGTCGAAGTCGAAATTCAAAATCTCGCTTCCCTCGCGTTGGCTCATCGAGCGCACGATGCGCGAGCCTTCGGCCAACTGGCCGCGAGTCACGATGTCGATCTTGTCCGAGAGATCGTCGGGCGTCGATTCGGCCGGGTCGGTAAACAGCAGCAGCGTGCCGCCGAATTGCACCCGATCTCCACTAACTAGCGGGCAGCTCTGATCGATCCGCTTTCCGTTGACGTACGTGCCGTTCGAGCTGGCCAGATCGACGACTTTGCAAATCGTGCCGTCGTACAGAATTTCGGCGTGACGGCGCGAGACTTCGGTATCGTGCACCTGAATCTGGTTCGACGGGTCGCGGCCGACGCCCAGGGTGCCCTCTTCCAAGTCGAAGAGAGTTCCTTGATCTTGACCCTGATATACGAACAGCGAGGGCACGGCCTCACCTCCCATTCATGACCACGCGGCGGACGAGCTGGGGTCCGAGGTCCTGCCAAGTTCAGCCTTGCCAAGTGAGACCCTCGCGCCCCAATGAGCCAGGCAGACTGCAGCGTGCCAAAGCAGCCCAAAGGCGACTAAGCCCGATCTGGAAAGTCTCGTCAGGCTATTTTCGTCCGCGGCGGCCGTGCCTCGTCCAGCAATCCTTCAATTTTACGGATCAGTGGACCGTAATGATAGGGTTTGGCCACGTACAGTCCGTTGGGAAAATTCCGAGTCACCGGGCCGGCCGCTCCCAACAGCACGATCGGAATAGTCTGTGCTTCGGTTGAGTGGAACCCTGCGCGGACTTCGTCTGATGCCCTGTCCGCGATTTCGACTTCGAGGACGATTACCTGCGGATGATGTTGTCGAACGAGCTCCAGTCCGCGATCGGCTCGCGTCGCCTCCCAAATCTCTATTCCGTCTTGTTCGAGGGCGGTCCGCAGCACTTCGCGGGTTTCGGCCGACCGCTCGACAATGAGCACGCTGGGCTTGGAGAACAAAGGCGTGTTACCTCCATGCAGCTTTCCGGCGCAATCGCGGCTTGAGCGGGCAAACGGGGTGCGCACGCGGCGCCACGGCCCGCCACAAGTTTGCACGGCTCAAGTTCGTCGAGATTCCGCAGGAAAAGGTCTGGCTAGACATCCATGTCCGGCCGCTCACTCAGTCTGGTGCATGAGTAAGGTGCGGAAGGATATCGGGCCGGGCAACGCGTGTCAAAGCGAAATCCGCTTGACAGAAATCCGCTTGACGGGGACCGCTGGCGGGCCAAGAATCTCAAGGTACCGCCCTCCTTTCCTAAATTGTCTCATGCGCTGTGCTTGCGTTGGCTTTCCGAATACCTTTCCGGTCAAGAATCGAACCCATGAAATACCCGTCCCTGTACTTACTCCGGCGTGTTGGTGTGACTGCTTTAATAAGCTGTGCGTGCCTGTTAGCAGCCTTTGCGGTTGCTGAGGATGCCAGCGTTGTCGAAGGCCGGCTCTCGAAAGCGGCCAAATATCTGTCGTCCGACGAGCTGGAAGGTCGCGGCGTGGGCACCAAAGGGCTCGACCTGGCTGCCGATTACATCGCGGCGCAGTTCAGAGAAAGCGGGCTAAAGACCGACTTGTACGATGGGTCGCCCTTTCAGAAATTCAAAATGACGACCGGCGCCAGCTTGGGCCAGCCAAACCAACTGGCCTTCGTGGGCCCGGCAAGCGAGGGCAAGGAGCCTCGCCGCATCGATCTGAAACTGGGCGAACAGTTCAACCCGCTGGCCCTGGGCGGCTCGGGTAAGTTCGATTTGCCGCTGGTGTTCGTTGGCTATGGAATAACTGCTAAAGACCTGAAGTATGACGACTATGCCGACGTGGACGTGAAGGACAAGGCCGTCATTATCCTGCGCCACGAGCCACAACAGGCCAATCCACACAGCGTGTTCGATGGCACCAACACTTCGCAATACGCTCCCTACAAGCGCAAGCTTTCCAATGCCTACGAGCACGGGGCGGCGGCGGTCATTTTTTGCACGGATGAGTTCGACATCCAAAAGACCGTCACCAATTTCCGAACGCGCCTGCAAGCGTCGCTGGATGAATTGTCAGAAACCGGTGCAAAGTTCAAAGCCATCGCCAAGCCGACTGCCGAGGATTGGACGAAGCACCAGGATCAGGTTCTGAAACTGGCCGAGGATATCAAGAAGCTTGTCGACCAGATAACGGCTGCCAAAGATCCTCTGCTGGCGTTCGACGGAGCCGGGCCCGACGCGGACGGCCGCAACGTCCCGGTTTTGTTTTGTCAGCGCAGCAGCCTGGATCAGGCTCTTGAAGCGGCTTTGGGCTCGACGCTGGGGCAATTGGAAGCCGAAATCGACAATGTCCCGACGCCCCATAGCCGAGAACTGACCGGCTGGCGAGTCGCGGGCGAAACCAGCATTGACCGTCACGAAGTCGAGGTCAAAAACGTCGTGGGAGTGCTCGAGGGAGAAGGACCGCACGCCGGAGAAACGATCGTGCTGGGCGCCCATTATGACCATCTGGGGTTCGGCGGACCTGGCTCCTTGGCTGGTGGTGGCGTGCATGAGATTCACAACGGCGCCGACGACAACGGCTCGGGCACGACCGTGCTGGTCGAGGTCGCGCGCGAGCTGGCCGCTCGCGGGAAAAAATTGCCACGACGAATTGTATTCGTCGCTTTCACCGGAGAAGAACGCGGGCTGATCGGCAGCGCTCGGTATGTGCGCGAGCCCTTGTTTCCGCTCGATTCGACCGTGGCCATGATCAACATGGATATGGTGGGCCGGCTGCAGGACGAGAAACTGGTCGTCCATGGCACGGGCACGGCCAGCGAATTCGACGCGATTGCCGATCGCATCGGCAAACAGTACGGTTTTCAAATCACGAAGAAACCGAGCGGCTTCGGGCCCAGCGATCATTCCTCGTTCTACGCCGCCAAGATTCCGGTGCTGTTTTTCTTCACCGGCAGCCACAAGGACTACCACCGACCGAGCGATGATTTCGAGAAGCTTAACATCGCCGGCATGCGCCGAATTGCCAGTATGGTTGCCGATGTCACCGTGCAATTGGCCGATACCACCGATCGGCCGCACTATCAAGAAACCAAGAGCGACAAGGAAGCGGCGGGCGGCGGCGACGGCGACCGGCCTTATTTCGGCAGCATCCCCGATTTTTCCCAGGATCAGCCCGGCTATGCGCTGACGGGCGTCACCAAAGACGGGCCGGCCGAAAAAGCGGGCCTCAAAGCGGGCGATATCATCGTGCAGCTCGGCGAGAGCAAAATCGGCAATTTGGAAGACTTCGACAGCGCGCTGCGCAAGTTCAAGGCGGGCGACAAAGTGCCGGTTGTCGTCAAAAGGGGCTCCGAACAGGTCAAACTAGAAGTCATGCTGGCGCCGCCCCGCTGAGCCGTTTTTTCGATTTGTTGCCGAGAAAACAGCCGTTTTCGCAGGCCCCAAAGTCCAGCGGATGGCCTGTTTTTTTTGGCCTTTACCAATTCTGGGGTTCTCGGCAGAATACCGCCTCGAAATTGACTCAAAGCCCCTCGGGAGCGAGAGCCGATTCGGTTGTCCTGCGGATGGACAGCGGAGGTCAAGGACGACCACCCGTCACCAGCAAGGAGCGCTCGAAAGTGAGAACCAATCTATTCGCGGCCACGTGCGTGGCCCTTCTGATTACCGCCATTGCCGTCACGAATCTTCAGGCTCAACCGGCCACGTCACAACAGGCACCGCCGCCGCGCGGCGGCTCGCCGGCCATAGCACACGGGGTCGCGGTGATCGATATCACCTACATCCTCGACAATTATGCGCGCTTGAAGCAGGCTTCCGACTTGTTCAAGAAGGACGTCGAAGCCGTCGGCATGACATTCAAGAAAGAACAAGAGTCCTTCGTCAAGGAGGCCGAGCAGCTAAAGGCATTGAAGCCTGGCTCGCCCGATTACAAGGCGCTTGAAGAGAAGCTCACCAAGCGACAATCCGACTTGAAAGTGAACGCGTCGATCAAAGAAAAAGAGTTCGGCGAGCGGGAGTCGAAAATCTATCTGACCGCCTATCAGGAAGTCAGCAACGCCGTGAAGGTCTATGCCGAGCGCAACGGCATTTCGCTCGTGCTCCGCTTTAGCGGCGCGCCGATCGATCAGAACAATCGCGACGCGGTGCGGGCCGAACTGTTCAAGACCGTCATGTACAACCATCGCGACATCGATATCACCGACCCGATTCTCGCCGAATTGAATCGGGGCGCCACCACCGCCGCCAAACCAGGCGGACCGGGTGCGCGACCCACCCCACAGCAGCCTCTACGAAAGTAATCGGATCGCTGTCGCACTCGGCTGGCTCGGAATCGCCGGGCCACGTGAAGGGTGAGTACGGCGAAGGGATCGGGTCTTGTCAACAACCAGAACGACTCACGACGACGTTTGATGCACCCACTACGAAAACAACGCACGATTTCCCTGCCAGTTTCGGTGACGGGCTTTGGTTTTTGGAGCGGGCGCGATGTCCATCTCGAATTCAGGCCGGCACCAGCCGACACGGGAATCGTTTTTGTACGTCAGGATCTCGACGTGCCGGTGCGTATCAAGGCCATCGTGGCCAATCGGATTGAAACCCCTCGTCGCACGACGTTGACCTTTGGCGGCGCCAGCGTGGAGATGGTCGAGCACGTGATGGCGGCTCTGTCGGGATTGCAGATCGATAATTGTGAAGTCTGGGTCAACGAAGCCGAGATGCCCGGTTGCGACGGATCGAGCCAGCCGTTCGTGACTGCTTTGGAAACGGCTGGCATTGTCGAACAGTCGTCGCCGCGGCCGCGACTGGTGGTGCGAAACGTGACTCGATTGGGCGACGATGACAGTTGGGTCGAAGCTCGTCCTGGCACGCCCGGAAGTCTGAGCGTGAAGTTCCGTCTCGACTATGGCAGCGGCAACGCGATTGGCCGCCAGACCTTGCAGTTGCTGGTCACGCCCGAATCTTTCCGCAGGGAATTGGCTCCTAGCCGCACCTTCGTGTTGCAGGAAGAAGCGGAATGGCTGGTGTCGCGGGGATTGGGTAAACGGGCCACGTATCAAAACGTGCTGGTGTTTGACAAGGACGGCCCCCTGGAAAATGAATTGCGTTTTCGCGATGAGTGCGTCCGCCACAAAGCGCTCGATTTGATCGGAGACTTGGCGCTGGCCGGTTGCGACCTGGTCGGACATTTCATCGCGCATCGCAGCGGACATCGGTTGAACGCTGAGCTGGTGCGCGCTCTGCTGAACGAAGAAGAAATTGTCGAAAGCTGGCGCCGCTCGGCATAGCGGTTTCGGCACTGTCCTAAAAAATGTTCCCCTGAAAAAAATCGGTTCGGTGCCTCGAAGCATGGATGCTTTTCGGGGCTGAGAGCCTCATGGATGTGGAGCGTCTCTTATGGCCACTTACGTCGCCGAAAACGTCTCGATTCACCCGCGGGCCGAAATCGACATCGACGTCGAGATTGGCCCGTTTTGCGTCATTGGTCCCAACGTGAAAATCGGTCGCGGCACGCGGCTGGAAAACAACGTCACGCTCATGGGCCGGGTCTCGCTGGGCCAGCATAACCATCTGTGGCCGGGAGTCGTCATCGGTGGCGAACCGCAAGATATCAGTTATCGGGGCAGCGATACGCAAGTCGTCATTGGCGACCACAACATCATTCGCGAATGCGTAACCATCAATCGTGCCACCGAAAAAGAAGAAGGTGTGACGACAGTCGGTAGTCACAATTTCCTGATGGCTTGTTGCCACGTGGCTCACGATTGCCGCCTGGCCAACCATATCGTGATTGCCAATGGCACTCTCTTGGGCGGACACGTCCACGTTCACGACCATGCCTCGCTGTCGGGCGCGGTCGCCGTACACCACTATGCCTCGATTGGCAGTTACAGCTTTATCAGCGGTTGCAGCCGCGTGTTGCACGACGTGCCGCCTTTCATGTTGGTCGAAGGCCACCCTGCCCGACCACGCTGTATTAACGTCGTGGCGCTAAAGCGCAATGAATTCTCTCCGGAAGTAATCAATTTTCTCGCCGAAGCCCATCGCTTGCTCTATCGGGCCAAGATGGGTTTGGACCACGCCCGCGAGATTTTGCGCGGCAACGACCAGTTGGTGCCGCAAGTCAACGAGTTGTTGACCTTCATCCAGATGCAGCAAGAAGGGAAACACGGCCGGGCCCGCGAACGCAGGAGAGCGGCGTGAAGACCTTGAAGCTGGCGGTCATTGGGGCTGGCCACTTGGGGCGAATTCACGCCAAGCTGCTGGCCGAAATGCCCGACGTCGAATTGGTCGGTATTGCCGACCCCGTGGCCTCGGCCCGCGAGAAAGTTGCGGCCGACCATCACAGCGTTCCGATCGCCGATCACCGTGAATTGCTGGGCCACGTCGATGGGGCCGTGATTGCCACGCCTACTCGATTTCATCATGCCGTCGCGATCGATTTTCTGGCCGCGGGCACGCCGCTCTTGATTGAAAAGCCTCTGACCAGCAGCCTGGCCGAAGCCGAGGAACTGGTGCAATCGGCCGATCGCCACGGCGCGCTGTTGCAGGTGGGGCATATCGAACGATTCAACCCGGCCTTCGTGGCCGCCACGCGGCATGTCAACGAGCCGCAATACGTCGAGGCCGTGCGGGCCAGCGGATTCACCGGCCGCTCGACCGATATTGGCGTGGTTCACGATTTGATGATCCACGATATCGATCTGCTGCTATCTTTGACGGGCTCGCCATTGAAAAGCGTTTCGGCTCTTGGCATGGCGATTCTCGGGCGTCACGAAGATGTTGCCCAGGCACATCTGGAATTCGAGAACGGCTGCGTGGCCAATCTGAGCGCGTCGCGAGTCAGCTACAATCCGGCCCCCAAGCGGCAGATGCAGATCTGGAGTGCCATGGGCTTCGCCGCCATCGACTTTGGCAGCCGCACGGCCAACATCGTGCGACCGAGCGACGCGGTGATGCAGCACGAAGTCGATTACGAATCGCTCGATCCCACGGAAAAAGCCGGCTTCAGCCAGCGGGTGTTCAGCGACATGCTAAAAATCGAGCCACTTGAGATCGAATCGCGCAATGCCTTGGCCGACGAGTTGCGCGATTTTGTCGATTGCATTCGCAACGCATCGAGCCCGCGAGTGACCGGCCGGCACGGACGCGACGCCGTGGCCGTAGCCCAAGCCATTCTGGAATCCATCCAGTCGCACACCTGGCACGGCCAGCGCACAGGGCCCATCGGTCCCTTGGCCACTCCCACGCCATCGATTCTGCGCGGCCCGCATTGGCCGTCGGTTCCGCAAACCACACCCGTGCGGCGCGAAGCGGGCTGATTCTTAGAAGAGGTGCTACTGGCATTTTGCCAGTGTTTGATGTCTCGGGTGACCCAGACGACTTGCCCCAAGTCGTCTGGGTTGCAAAGCAACAAGAGGTTGCCCGGCTAATTGGCCCGCGTCTAGAGTTGGCCCCCTCTTGTCCCTGCGGAACCCAGACATCTCGAGACGAGCTGTCTGGGCAACCCTACCAGAGTGTCTTGGCCTTATGCCAGGTCGCGATCTTCGAACATGGCCAGTCCCAGCAGCATGGCGGCCGTCGTGTAGATGATGCAATAGACCAGCGCCATGCCCAGATAACTCAAGGGCACCACCGCGCCGGCGGCCACCGCGGCTTGGATATTGAAGTTGTCCAATACTGGCAAGACCGTGGCGATGAACTGGCCCACGAAGCGCACGATCTCGAATTTGCCCACCGACGAGTTGACCAGCATCGGCACGAGATGGCCGAGCACATAGATCGAGGCGCAGACGATCAGGTTGGCCAGCATCGGCAGTCGCGTCGACATGGCCACACTAATGGCCGCCAAGACCACGGTTTCCAAGAAGGCCAGCACCAGACCGGGCACGATGCGGATCATTTCCAGATACCACAGTTGCCAGGACGGCTCCGTCTTGGCGACTTCGCGTGAATCGTAAACGACTTTGAAAGAGACTGTGATCAGAAACAGGAATCCGAGCACGACGAACAACACGACCACAGGCCCCAAGATCCCCAGGAACTTTCCCAGGATGAACTGCCGGCGCGTGACCGGTTTCGAGAGCACGGTCAGCGCCGTGCGTCCTTCGACTTCCTCGGAGACCGAAACGCTGGCCGACCAGACCGCGACCATGATCGCCAACACCATGATCAGCGTCAGGCCCGAGTCCTTCAGCATTTTCACGTCTTCGCCGAACGTGTTGTATGGAATGAAGATGAACGCCAGAAGCGAAAAACTACCCACCGCCAGCGCCACGTAAAACAGCGGCTGCGACATCGACTCTCGCCCAGTCGTCAGCGCGATGGCCGCGATCTTGGGCATCAGCACGCGCACGGCCAGGTAGAGCCCGACCAAGGCGATGAGCGCCAGCGCCGTGCTGGGCACGACGCGAACTTCCGGGAATTCAATGTCGGTGACCGTGTGGATCTGCATCTTCACGGGGCTCGTCGCCACGTTCGTGACTTGCCAGCGCAAAACGTCATCGAACGGCACCATCCCCCTGTCTTTTTCCAGCGAGACGGGCTTGGTCCACGTGGTCGGACTGCCCGGATTTGTCCTCAATGACAAGGTCTGGCCCAAGCCGGAGGTGATATTCGTGGCAATCACCAGCGGCTGATCGCTATCGACCGCGAACGAAGTCAACTCGAACAGCCGAGGGCCGAGCTCCACGTCGTAATCGTGCGTCGATGCGGGCACCTCGATCTCGACGTCCTTGGGACCCACGGCCGAGATCCGCGAAACGGACTCGATCAAAGCGCGAAAAGGGAGCTGGGGGATCACGAAAATTCCCAACACGGAGAATCCCGTCAATGCCACCGCCAGGTAAAAGATCGGCAGCAGAATTCCTTCTCGCACGCTCGTAACCGCGACATCGGCCAGCCTTCGCGAGGTCAGAAACAAGACGCAGTAGGCAACCGCCAAAATTGCCACTCCCAGCGCCCCGCCCACGCTGAGCAGCCAGAGCGGCGTCATCCAGGTGACCATGAGTCCGAAGACGAACATCGAGCTGCCAAATAGCATCATTTTGAATCCATGAGTGTCATCGTAAGAGCCGCTGCCCGATCGATCGGGCACTTGTTAATGTCGGACTTCAAATCGATCGAATTCGCCAGTCGGCGGCAGGACCGTCATTTCCTTGTGTGTGATGTGCCGCTGCATTTCTTCGTCAATCGCCTCGAGTAGCAGGTCGAGATCCGCGCCAGAGCCTTCGACGACCAGCAAAACGCGGCCGTCGGGCTGATTTTTGACAAACCCGACAACCGGAAACCGCGCGGCAATTTCGCGCGTCGTGTAACGGAACCCGACGCCTTGAACGCGCCCCGAAAACAGCACCTCACGCCGTTCTGCCGGCAACTGCGACTGGTTCACCCGGTGTGCCCTTCCCCCGCTTTGCCGCTCCAGGAATCCACAGCAAACTTGCGTCGAAGGCAACGTAAACTCCCAGTATACCTGATGGGTTCCTGCCCGCCAGCACAGCCCTCGCGTGAGACTTTGCGGTTCTCCTTGCGCGTGCGACGAACCCGCGCCATGCCCGACAAATCGAGCTCCGATAGGCCCAAAACCCCCTTCGACTTGACGCGATTCGCCCCTGCTCCTACGCTTAGAAGCGTCTACCAGTTCGGCGGTCGCGACCGCTTTCTTGCCCGGTAGTGTAACGGTAGCACGAATGGCTCTGAACCATTTAGTCAAGGTTCGAATCCTTGCTGGGCAGCTAACTTCTTTTCGTCGGGGCGCTGCAAAGCTGGCCGAATATCTTGCGCTAGCGCTAGTGTAAGAAGGTGGTAAGCCGATATGCGGCAATTCCTTAAGACGGCCGACGCGTTCGTCCGCCCCTCACCAGATCGATGACCAGGGTCCAAAGTAACGAACAGCACGGCGCACGTGGCGACTGCGAGTCGTTCGGGGGCGAAGTTCGGCCTGGGCTGATTCTGGCCGGTCAGTTCGTGAGCTTCCCGGCACTGGCGAAAAAATGGAATAAATCCGCTTGCGCTTGGCGCGGTGGGGGCGGCGCCTTGGTACAGTAGTGGCTACTGTGAGTCTAGTTCGGCTTTCAGGCCGGATCCCCGGTGGGGAAAGTCCGTTTAGGACTGACCGACAAATAAGTTCCAGTTTTCACGTTGGATGATAGGCTGATGGTGGGCAGCGAATTCGTTGAGGTGACTCATGGAAGCGTATTC
>JAYVCO010000085.1:0-14054 GCA_043749935.1 Planctomycetia bacterium | reverse complement strand
TTCCGCCGGTGTGCCACTGGCTCTGCCAGTGCTGGCCTTCAAAACACTGGCAAAGCCAGTGGCACGCACAGGAACGAACCTCCTGGAACCAGCACTAGTGCGCCCCTGCCCAGCTATCCAGCCATTCGTCGCCCTTGCAATGTTCTTGAATCGCGCAAGAAAAAAGCCCACGCGATGGTGGGCTTGAAAAGAACTCGATTTTTGACGCAATCGTGAACCTTACGTGCCAAATTCGGGCCGGCGGCGTTGCAATTGGCTCTGCAAGCGCTGAACGATCGAGCTGTGCATCTGGCTGACGCGGCTTTCCGAGAGATCCAACGTCGCGCCGATCTCTTTCATCGTCAACTCTTCGTAATAGTAGAGGATGATGATCAATCGCTCGTTGCGATTCAGTCCCTTGGTGACCAGGCGCATCAGATCGTTTTTCTGGATCCGGCGCGTGGGGTCCTCGCCCTTTTTGTCTTCGAGAATGTCAATTTCGCGGACGTCTTTGTAGCTGTCCGTCTCGTACCACTTCTTGTTGAGGCTGATCAAGTTGACCGCGTTGGCCTCGAGAATCATTTTCTCGAGTTCGGCCACGGAAATCGCCATGTATTCGGAAAGCTCGATCTCGGTGGGCGCCCGGCCCAGGCGGGCTTCGAGGGTCTTGATGCCTTCGTTGAGCTTGCTGGCTTTCGAGCGGACCAGTCGCGGTACCCAATCCATCGTGCGCAGCTCGTCGAGCATGGCTCCGCGGATGCGTGGGACGCAATACGTCTCGAATTTCACGCCGCGAGAAAGATCGAACGCGTCGATCGCGTCCATCAGGCCGAACACACCGGCCGAGATCAGGTCGTCGAGCTCCACCCCTTCGGGCAGCCGCGACCAGATGCGTTCGCCATTATATTTCACTAAAGGCAGATACATTTCCACCAGGCGATTTCTCATGTCCTGGTTTTCGGGATCCGCCTTGAATTGCTGCCAGATTTGCGCCACGTCTTCTGGCGCCAATGTGGTCATCGCCATTCCAACCTCCGTGTTGATTCCCGGCGGTTTCCCGCCTTGTCGAGATCCATCTCACGCCGTCCCGGTCGTCCCATCCATGGTCCGCACAAGTGGCGCTTTGCAGTTTCGCGATACCCGTGATGTCCGTCGTTAAGCTCTGCCTAACCCGCACAGTTTAACGACAGTGTGACTGTCAGTGGGTGTCTGAGAGTATCGACCAGACACCGCCCTGAGGTTCAGTCCATTTCTCTTCTATTCTCAAGCAAAGTCTCTTGGCACTCGTTGTCGTTCTCTAAATTCGCAGCGCGGGCTCAATTGTTCTCGATTTATGGTCACGCCGATCGTGCTATCGGTCGGCGATCGAAACCCGAGCGCGCTTTATGCGATTGAAATTGGCCCCAGAGCGCGTCGGCCAGGTGCTCGACAGCTCGTGCCGCTTCGCTCCGAGGGCCGAACATCAAAATCGGTTCATTGGTTGGCGACGCGTCGCATGTCGGTACTGCCGCCGCCGCGCTGACCTCTAGACCTAAAAACTGCCGACAGGCTGCCGCGATCCGGGTCTGAACGTCCTCGGCCGTCGCCGAGTTCGACGTGTGATTCACGATGGTCTGAATGGAAATTGAATGGTCGCCGGCGAGCAGGACTTTGATCGCGGCATAGCATTCCATGATCGCCGTCGCATCGGTCGTCGTCACCACGAGAACGCTCGCAGCGGATTGCCAGAAACAGCGTACAAAAGGGGAACGGCTACTGCCGGCGTCGATTACGGCTACATCCACAGTCGGCGTGAGATTCTTCAACTCTGAGATTAAACGCTGCTGAGCCGTGGCCGAAAAAACCGCCGACGCATCGGATGCCCAGGCGCCAGAAAGCACCTGAATGCCCGAGGGGCCCGGTTGGAGGGCCTCTCTGATGCTGCACCGTCCGGCCAATACTTCCATGACCGATCCACGTTCGCCATGCTCGCCCACGTGCAGGCTTCCGCCGCGATCCAGGTCCGCGTTGACCAACACAGTTCGGTGTCCTTGCCGCTCCAAGGCCACGGCAATATTGGCTGCAACCGTGGTCGTGCCGACGCCGCCTTTGCCACCGCTAATGACAACCAAGGGCACGCCAGCACCTTGAACCGCATGAGCGTCGGCGTCCTGCCGCACAAGTTGTCTGAGGATGTCGGCTTGATCGTGTGCCATAAGGACTCTGTTCAGATCGTTTCCATGCCCAAGACCACGCGTGCCAAGCGACCGCGATCGGCCGGAGCGATGTCGTCGGGCACGTTTTGGCCGTGCGTGACGTAACTCAACGGCAAGCGGCTGCTGCGCACCAGCGGCAGCAAATTGCCCAGGGACGACGCTTCATCGAGCTTGGTCAACACGAGCGCCGTCGTCCCCACGGTCGCAAACTGCGCGGCCGTTTTCGTCAGGCTGCCGGCGCTAGCCACGCTGCTGAGAACCAGGTGAACTTCATCGGGCGCCGCTTCGGCCAGCATCGATTTGAGCTCCTGGATCTTCACTTCGTCGCGAGGACTGCGGCCGGCCGTATCCATCAGGATCAAATCCAGATTGGCCATGCGGGCCACTGCCTCGTGCATTTCTCGCGGCGTGGCGACGATTTCCATCGGGAGATCGATGATGTCCGCATATGTTCGCAGTTGCTCGACGGCCGCGATGCGATAGGTGTCGACCGTTATCAGACCCACGCGTCTTTTTTCGCGCAATCGATAGTTGGCGGCCAGTTTGGCGATGGTGGTCGTTTTGCCGACGCCGGTGGGCCCGACTAGCGCGACCAGGTGCCGACGGCCCGGCGTGATTTGAATAGGACCGGCTATCGGGATCTCGTTTTCAATGAGTTGCACCAACCGGGTCTTCAACTGCACGGGATCATTCAATGAATCGGCAGCGGAAGCCTGCCGCACTGACTCGATCAGTTCCCGCGCCAGTTCTTCACTGACGTCGGCTTCAATCAGATCCGTAAACAGCCCAAACAGGGATGCGGAAAGGTCGGGACGCGCCGAAGGTGCTGTGCGACGGCAGAGATCGTCGACCTTCGATTGCAATCGACTGAGCTGGTCGTGCAAATCGCCGGGCGCCGACGATTCGAAACTGGGCCGAACGCAATTGGGAGTCGCCACCGCCGTTCGTATCGGATGCCGTACGCTGGTTTCCACCGATCTTGGGCGCGGTGGCAAACGACTGGGAACGGTCACGCTGGCCGAAGCCACCACCTCGATTTGCCGAGCTCCGCCGATCCAGCGCAGCCATCCGCCGCGCACTTCGCGGGTGTGCAATACCGAGGCCTTGGGCCCTAGATCGCGCCGCACTAGCGCCAGCGCCTCTTGCATGGTCTTGGCTCGATACTTCTTCACGTGCATGGCGACAACTTGCTCAAGATTGAAATAAGGGTTTCTTCCGTACGATTACGCCGCCTGCAGCTCGCTAACGAGTGCCAGCGATTCGATCTGAGTATCCCGCGTGATTTCGTTGTAACTGAGCACCACCAGGCGCGGCAGTTGTGCGGCAGTCATCTGCTTGAGTCCACTGCGGATTTGCGGACTGACCAGCACGATTGGCGGATGGTTGGCCGCGGTCAACGCATCCACTTCCGCGCCGATCTGGCGGCAGACTGCGTCGATCGCTTGGGGCGACAGGCGAACGGAAAGACCCCGCTCCGTGTGTTCGATGCCGGCGCGAATGTGGTCTTCCAGCACCGGGTCGAGCGTGACCACGTACATGCGATGGTCCTTGTCGCGATAGCGCGTGCAAATCGCTCGTGCCAGGCGGTGGCGCACGAATTCGGCTAGCAAGATCGGATCGTTGGTGCGCGACACGTACTCGCCCAGGGTCTCCAGAATCGGTCCCAAGTGACGAATCGAAACTTGCTCTCGCAGCAGGAGCTGCAAAATCTGTTGCACTTCGACCAATTTCATTTGGGCCGGAATCAACTCCTCGACAACGGCCGGAGAAGTTTTTTTCAATTCCTCGATCAAGTGTTTGGTCGCGTCGCGGCTGAGAATCTCATCGGCGTGGCGGCGCACGACCTCGGTCAAATGCGTCGCCAACACGCTCACCGGCTCGACGACGGTGTAGCCCAACACATCGGCCTCATCGCGCGTCGTGGCCTCGATCCAAGTCGCCGGATTATTGAAAGCCGGCTCGCGGGTCGCGAGTCCATTGAGCTTTCCGGTCGTGGTGCCACAGTCCATCGCCAGCAGCATGCCCGGGTAGACCTTGCCTTCGGCGACCGGAATATCGGCAATCTTGATGCGGTATTGATTCTGTTCCAGCCGCATATTGTCGCGGATGCGCACTTTGGGCATGATCAGTCCCATCTCCGCGGCCACGCTCTGCCGTACTCGTTGGATGCGCTCGAGCAAGTCGCCTCCGCGTTTGGGATCTGCCAACCGAATCAGTCCCACGCCGATCTCGACCTCCATGGGATCGATCGCCAAATAATCTTCAACTCGTTCGTCGCGCGGCTTCTTGGCTTCGACCAGGGCCTCTTGTCGCGCCGCAACTTCGGTTTCGCGCTGTCGGCGAGAGAGCATCAGTGCCATCGCGGCGCAGCTTCCGCCAATGCCCAACAGCGGCAAAGCCGGCAAGCTGGTGAATATCAAGAGTCCCAGGAAGCCCGCCGTGATGGCCAGCGCCGGCACGCGCGAGAATAGCTGCGAAACGAACTGCCCTGGCAGATTTGTATCGGTCGAGCTGCGCGTCACGAGCAGGCCGGCGGCCAAGGAAATCAAGAATGCGGGCACCTGGCTGACCAACCCATCGCCGATCGTCAGTCGCGTAAACAGCGAGGCTGCTTGTCCGATGCTCATGCCATAGTCGACGACGCCAATCACGAGGCCGCCGAAAATATTGACGAGCGTGATGATAATTCCCGCAATGGCATCGCCCCGCACGAACTTGCTGGCACCGTCCATGGCGCCAAAAAAATCGGCCTGTTGCGTGATTTCGCCGCGGCGACGCTGGGCTTCTTTATTGTCGATGATGCCCGCGTTGAAATCGGCGTCGATCGCCATTTGCCTACCCGGCATGCCGTCGAGTGCGAACCGGGCCGCTACTTCGCTGATGCGCGTCGCGCCTTTGGTGATCACGATGAATTGGATCACGACAATGATCACGAAGATGATCAAGCCGACGACGATTTTGTCTCCGGCCACGAACTCGCCGAAACTTTTCACAACGCCGCCGGCTGCCAGCATGCCCTTCGATTCGGCATTCGTGAGAATCAAGCGCGTGGTGGCAATGTTGAGCACCAGGCGGCCCAACGTGGTAGCCAGCAGCAGCGAGGGGAAAACGCTGAACTCGAGCGGCGTGCGCACGTAAATCGTCGTCAACAGGATGATTACGGCGATCGCGATATTCGATGCCAGCAGGATGTCCATGATGGCCGCGGGCATCGGCACCAAGATCACGAGCACGCTGCCGATGATGCCAAAGGGCAGCAGTAGATCCTGCGCCCGAGCAAACGGCGAAGCGGCGCGTGGCATGGCGGCAGTGGCCATCCGGGGACCTTCCGTGAGAATGTTACGTGTCAGAACGACGAGACAAGTTGCAGATGTGAGGGGCGGAAAATATCCGAAAGCCCTAGGAGTGTCCAGGGCGGTTTTGCGCGTGACCGCATGGCGTTGCTAGCACGATCCTTCAACCGATTGACCCGACTCTCGTGCTTCCCCCACCTCGCGATTCAAGTTCCCTTTCCGCGGACGACGATACCTTTCAGGCGCTGTCGCGCAAGCCGCCAGTTTCCGCGCGCCCAATTTTGGTACTGTACTCGTCTTTTGGCACAGTGCCCGTCGACATTTCGAAAGCTTGAGTTCTCACATCATGAAACGTCACGCGGGCTGGGTGAGCGCGGTTTGGTGCCTTTTGGTGCTAGCAGGCTGCGAGGTCGGAGTCGAAGGCCCGCCCCCGGGTGGTTGGCAAGCCCGGCCGACACAGCGCTCCGGCGCCAATATCCCGCGAGTCGCCAAGGGCCACTTGCGATTCATCGAAGGCTACCAGAACGGTTACGCCCAGGCTGTTAGCCAGTCGAAGCCGATGCTGGTTTTCTTCACCGCCGAGTGGTGTCACTTCTGCCACCAAATGGCCGACGAAGCCTTCACGCATCCGCAGGTCGTGAGCTTGTCGGAAAACTTTATTTGCATCCTGGTCGATGCAGACGCTGAGCCCAACATCTGCCGCCAGTTTGGGGTGACCGGATATCCAACGATTCAATTCCTCTCGCCGCGCGGCGGGCCGTTGGAACGTATCGTGGGCAAGAAACCCGGACACCAATTGATGATGGCGATGCAGGCCGCGCTGCAAAACGTGGCCAGGCACTCGCCAACCGACGACATCCAACCGCGATAACAACGCCTGACTGAGCGAGCGCATCATCCGTCCGCGGCCTTGAAGTCGAGTGGTCGAATTGCTGCCCCGTTGGTATCTTTTAGGCACTGGTGTTTTTCCTATCATGCAAACCAGCACCCGTTCTGCCCAGCCGCACGATCATCATCGAACTCCGCGAGAAAATGCCGTGGCAAAAGACTCGCCGACTAAAGCCAAGCACATGGAAGTGAACCCGTATCACTTCTGGGCGGCCCGGTTCTGGCATGGCATGCTATTGGGTTCCTGGTTCCGGCTGGTAGCACGCAATCGTTTTCGCATCAGCCTGACGCGTTGGCCGCTGGCCTGCACGATTACGTTCGCCACGATTTTCAATTCGATCTTACGCCCGATACAAGGATTTTTTTATCGCGGCCTCGTCGAGCGCACGCAGATCAAGGATGCGCCGATTTTCATCATTGGCCACTGGCGCTCGGGCACGACCCTGCTGCACGAGTTGCTGGTGCTCGATGCGCGTTATACATTTCCGACCACCTACGAGTGCCTGGCGCCGAACCATTTTTTGGTAAGTGCCTGGTTCGTAACCAAGCTGAAGTTTCTGCTGCCCAAGAAAAGGCCGATGGACAATATGGTGACGGGCTGGGACCGGCCGCAGGAAGACGAATTCGCGCTGTGCAACATGGGCGTGCCGTCGCCCTACCTCACGATGGCCTTCCCCAATGAGCCGCCGCAATGCCCCAAGTATTTGACGCTCGAAG
This sequence comes from Planctomycetia bacterium, assembly GCA_043749935.1. Classification (GTDB taxonomy): domain Bacteria; phylum Planctomycetota; class Planctomycetia; order Pirellulales; family PALSA-1355; genus PALSA-1355. The sequence continues at coordinate 6,982 of JAYVCO010000085.1, read as the reverse complement.
GGCTCTCAACCGAGGAGTTGAGCCGCTGGAAGCAAGGCCTGGAATGGTTCTTGAAACACGTTACCTTCCGCAATCCGAAGCGGATCATTCTCAAGTCCCCCCCGCACACGGCGCGCGTGAAAACGATCCTCGAGCTATTTCCAGATGCTCGGTTCGTGCACATCGTGCGCGATCCTTATGCCGTCTATGGATCGACCGTGAAGCTGTGGAAGACGCTCTATAAGTTCCAAGCCCTGCAAGAGCCCAATCACCAGGGGTTGGAAGAATATGTGTTCAGTTGCTTCGAGCAGATGTACGGAGCGTTTCACCGCGATCAACACTTGATTCCCGAGTCGCGGTTTTTCGAAGTCCGCTACGAGGACCTGGTGCGTGATCCGATCGAGCAGATGCGGTCCCTTTACGAACATCTGAGCCTGGGCGAGTTCGAAATCGCACGGCCCAAGCTGCAAGCGTACTTCAAGGACCAAGAAGACTACCGCACCGGCACCTATCAAATCCCCGACGCACTGCGCGAAGAAATCGACCGCCGCTGGGGGCCCCACATGCGCCAATACGGTTATTGCCAACAGCCGAATGCCTCGGCGGCCGTCTGAGCGCCCGCAGAGTGTCGCTGAACACAGGCAGGACACTACGCCGCGACTGCCCCATTCTTCAATTGATAAACGTAGGCCAGGACTTCGGCCAACTCGGCGTACAGAGGATCGGGGATCGGTTGATTCACGTCTACTTTCTTGAACAGCGACTGCGCCAGAAGCTGCTTTTCGACGATTGGAACGTTGTGCTCTTGTGCCAGGCTGCGGATGCGGGCGGCGATTTCGCCAGTGCCTTTGGCTACTACGACGGGCGCTACCATTCGATCCATATCATAGCGGACGGCAACCATCAGGTCGGCCGATGTAGCAATCACGACGTCGGCCTTGGGAATCGCGCTAACCAGCCAACCGGCAGCCGTTTGTCGCTGCATGTTGCGGCGCCGGGCGTTCACTTGGGGATCGCCTTGCAAATTGCGCATCTCCTCGCGCATTTCCTGGGGCGTCATCTTCAGATCTTGCTCGTGCTTCCAGCGCTGATAGCCGTAGTCGACCACCGCCAAAATCACGAGCGCTATGCCGATCTTGACGCTCGTCCAGAAACAGACTTCCCAAGCGAACAGAGCGATTTGCGGCAAATCGAGTCCGGCCAGACCAATCAGATCGTGCCGCCGATCGTAGACGCTGACAAACGCGACCGCCGCGATGACGCCGATCTTGAAAATGCCGAAGGCCAGTCGCATGGCGCTTGAAAATGAGATCATGCGACTCCAACCAGTCAGTGGATTGACGCGAGACGCATCGGGCATCAGCTTGCCAGGCAGAAACAGAAAGCCAGTTTGAATCAGGTTGAGCCCAACGGCCAACAGCGTCACCAGTCCCAACACCGGCAACAGCACCTTGGCCAAACCTTTGGTCAGCACGTTCCATTGCGTCGTCACCAGGTCCACGTCGGTCGGCGCACCCGAGCTGATCGCGTCCATCCAAGGCTTTCCGCCCAAATAGCTGCTCAAAAAACCGACCAGGTATTCGAGCAGGGCGCCGCCGGTAAAAATCAGAATCACTAGCCCGCCCAAGAGCAGCCCAGCCGAACTGAGATCCTGGCTGCGCGCGACCTGCCCCTCGTCGCGGGCCTGTTGGCGGCGATGGGGCGTGGGGTCGAGGGATTTTTCGCCGCTGTCTTCAGCCATCGGCCGTTACACCGCTCGTTGGGATCTTGGGTCAACTGTGTCGCAAAGCTTCCAATAGCGTTTCCAAGGCGGGCTCGAGCTGTTCCTGAAAGATCCAGGCCGCGGCGCCCAGCGAAACGCTCAAAGTGCCCAAAGTGGCTAGCACGTTGAAACCGAAGCCCAGCACCATCACGTTCAACTGTGGCAACGTGCGGCCCACGACGCCCAAAATCAGCGTCGCCAAGAGCAACGCGACCATGGCGGGCGCGGCCGCGCGCACGCCAAGCACGAAACTTTGCGTCAACAGCGAGGTCATCGCCTCGGTGATCGATTGCGAGAAATCTCCACGACCGGCCGGCAGCCAGACGAACGTATCGAGTAGCGCCTCCATCACTTTACGGTGTCCGCCGATCGTGACGAACATCGCCATCGCCACGAAGTAAAGCAGGTGAGAGAAGATCGGCACGCTGGTATCGAAGCCGGGACTGAACACGTCGGCCAATTGCATGCCGCTCATCTGACTAATGATCTGACCGGCGACTTGCATTCCGGAGAACAGCACCGTAATGCCCAGTCCCAAGGTCAGGCCGATCAGGGCCTCGGCTCCTACGAGCAGGAAATAGTTGACAAGCGTTTCAGGATACGAGGTCGTCTTTCCCCATTCCATCGGCACGATCAAGATAGCCAGACCCACGGCCAACAGCGCTCGCACGCGGGCCGGGACTTCGCTTGATCCAAACACTGGCGCGATCATCACCAGAGTCGAAATGCGCACCAACACTAGCGTGAACGTCAGAAACTCGTGCGCATAAAACTGGGTGGGCCACAACATTCAAGGGAGCGTCCTAGAGCGTATTGGGAATATTCGCAATCAGGTCGTGCGAGTATTGAACCATCTGATGAATCAGCCAAGGCAGCGTCAGGCTTAACACGAGAACCATTGCCACCAGCTTGGGCACGAACGACACGGTTTGCTCTTGCACCTGCGTCATCGCCTGCAACAAGCCAACGGCCAGGCCGACCAACATGCCGGAGAGCAAAACCGGCGCGCCCAGCACGAGCGCGATGTTCACGGCTTCGCGACCCAAATCAACGGCATCTTGTGGATTCATGGGACTGCATCAAGAGAATGTTTGGAAACTGTCCATCAGCATGCCGATCACCAAATGCCACCCGTCGACCAGCACGAACAACAGCAGCTTGAATGGCAGCGAAATCAACACGGGCGGAAGCATCAGCATGCCCATCGAAATCGTCACGCTGGCAATCACCAGGTCGAGCACGAGAAATGGCAAGTAAATCTGAAAGCCGATCAAAAACGATGTCTTGAGCTCACTCAACATGAATGCCGGCAGGAGCACCGTTAGCGGCACGTCGTCGTAGCTGGTCGGCTCGGATGTGCCCTCCGGCAGATACTTATAAAACAGCCAGACATCGCTGCTGTTGCCAGTGCGATCGATCTGGGCGCTCATGAATTGGCGAACGGGTTGAACTCCGGCGGTCCAAGCTTCTTCGAGCGTCATTTCGCGTGCCGAATAGGGCGCGATCGCGTCGGTATACACCCGAGTCCAAACCGGCGACATGATTAACAGAGTCATGAACATGGCGATCGAAGTTATCACCTGGCTAGGCGGCAACTGCTGAGTGCCCAGCGCCTGCCGCAACAGGCCAAGCACCACCACGATCCGCACAAAACAAGTCGTCATCATCAAGATGGCCGGGGCCACGCTGATCACGGTCAACAGCAACATGACTTCGAGCGCCGAAGTCAGCCCTTCGGGGCTAGTCCAACGGTCGGGACTTCCCAAACCGCCCGGCAATTCCAGAACCGCCGAGCCAGTGGCCGGTTCGTCGGCGCATACCAAAGGCGCGCCAATTAAACCGACGAGCATGCTTATCGCCAGAACGCTTGCCAGGCGCCAACCACATCGTAGCTTTAGTGTCTTGCAGAATAGTCGAACAAAACGATTCATGTTAGGCGCGTAACTCCTGCGAACTGCGGTGGCCCACGTCCAGTTGTCCGAAATCAAATTCCTGGCCTGGTTGGTTTGCAAAGGATGGGCGTCCGCGGCGCGGTGCGGCAAAGCCTTCGAGGGTTTGTCGGAAGGACACTACCTCGCTGCGAGAGTGCGTCTGTTGACAGATTCCGGCCAGACGATCGACTTCCTCGGCGTCCGTAATCTCGGTGAGTGTTTCCACCCCAGAAGGCGAAGCGTACAGCAGCAAGATCTTATTGCCGCACCGAACCAGGTGCATCTGTTGCTTGCCGACCAGCGCTGCTCGGCCAAGGACTTCGACCGCTTCTCGCGGCACCAGGGTCGCGTTTTTCGGCATCCCACGTCGCACCGCCCACACGGCCAGCAGGAACAGTCCCAGGACGATTCCCAAGCTGCCGGCACCGGTCAGCAAGGTCGGAATCTCGCCGCGTGGGACACCTTTCCCTTCAGTCGCCGGAGCGGCTAGCAGCAATGGGCGCTTGGTTTCGCCCGGGCGCAGCGGCGCGACTTCGGATTGCGGCAGTGGCACAGTCTCTTCCACTGCCGAAGCAGGAATTTCGGCGCCTTCGTATCGTGTCGGCAGCGGACGAGGCGGGTTGGCATTGGCATCGAACTCAATCCTACGGAGAGGTTCCGTCTCGCCCGTATAGCGTTGTGGAGCGTCGTAACGCGTCGCGTCGTGGGCCGGCGGCGTTGGCGCATATTCCCGAAATTCATCGGCTTGCGCATACGAAGTGAAGCACATCGCGAACAGTAGCGCGAGGCCCCAACCAAAAGATCGTGCGACCTGAGGCATCAATCGCCCTTTCCGATCGAAGATTCTTTGATGTGTAATCTTCCGAACGCCGAAGATAGGATGTGCACGAGTCGGCCCTAAAACATGATTGAATCTTGCTGAGTCTCGAAGCGCTCGAATCCGCATCCTCACCGAACGTCTTGGCCACCGATCAATTCCGCGACCCGCACGCAAAAACAATTTTCGAGCACCACCACTTCGCCGCGCGCCACCAGCCGACCGTCAACCACGATATCGAGGCGATCTCCGGCTGCCTTGTCGAGAAGCACCACCGACCCCTCGCGCAGTTTCAACAGATCTTCGAAGACCATCTGCGCTCGCCCTAGCTCGATCTTCAGATCCAAATCCTGGCCCGTACCGCGTTCCCGTGCGCCCGATGCGCCACGGTCCGGCACGCCGCTCAACTCGCGAAAATGGAACGGCGCTGCCGGCTCTCGATGACTTTGAGCCGTGACCGAGGCCAAGGCGTTTTCGGCTTGTGTCATGAGTCCGTCAATCAGCGTGCCCTGCGCAGGCGCGGCGACGAACTGCTGCATATCTTGAGACATAGACGGGAAACTCGATTCGACGTGAACGCTTGGAGAAATGACTTGCCAAGCGCGTGGTACTTGTCTCTAAAAGCACCGTTTGAATCAATCCCAACACGGTGTGCTTCGGGACAAATAGCGTGATGATAGCGTTGCCATCACGGCAGGCACGCCCCGGTGCTTCATGAGGCATCTTCGTGCTGGACCATGCGCGCGGCCACTTCGTCGAACTGCTTTGCCTCGACGAGCGATTGCTGCTGGCGGTATTGTTCGAACTGTTTCTCGCGAAGCTTCTCCAAAACGCGAACTTCGCTGTCAGCCGCGGTCACGGCCTGGCGCTGGCGTTCGATCTCGCTAGCCAATGCCTGTTCACGTTTGGCGAGGATTTCTGCCTCCGAGCGGAGTACCGATTCGTAGCGGTCGGTTGTGAGCAATCGATCGACGTCGACGCGCCCCGGCGCGACGTCCGCCCTAACCCGCGCTTGCTGGCCGCTCAATTCCGCATCCAACCAGGCACAGCGCGATTCCAGCCTGCGTTGGGCCAGATACATTTCGGCCAACCTCGCCTGGCATTCGTCGCGCGCCGCTTCGCGAACGGCCAATAATGTCTTCAAGCGAAATTGAAAGCGTGCCATCGATCACAACGTCAGCTTGGGATCTCGGTTTCGGCGGCAACCTCCAGCGCGCGAGCCTGGCGGACTAGCTCGAGCAGAGAGTCACCCGACTGTTCGATGCTCGACGGCTCGTCCACTGATTGCCGCAAATAGACATTGATCGCGGGAAGCATATCGATCGCCAGGTCCACGAGCCGATTTGATCCGCGACGATACGCGCCGATCGAAATCAGATCTTCATGGTCCCGATAAGCGGCTAGCAACTGGCGCACCAGAGCGGCCGCCTCGCGATGTTCACGGCCGACGATGTCGGTCATCACGCGGCTGATACTGTCGAGCACGTCGATTGCCGGATAGTGACTGCGTGCGGCCAGTTTGCGCGAGAGCCAGGTGTGGCCATCCAACAATCCGCGCACGGTATCGCAAATTGGCTCGTTCGGATCGTCTCCTTCGACCAACACGGAATAAAAGCCGGTGATGCTGCCCCGCTGACTTCGGCCGGCGCGCTCCAAGAGCTTTGGCAACATGGCGAATACCGATGGCGGAAAGCCGCGTGTCGTCGGCGGTTCGCCGGCGACCAGGCCAATTTCGCGCTGTGCCAACGCCAGACGAGTGAGCGAGTCCATGACCAACAAGACGTCTTTGCCTTGCTCGCGGAAGTATTCGGCCACGGCAGTGGCGGTGAAGGCGGCTTGCACTCGGGCTAGTGCCGGTTCGTCGCTGGTCGAGACCACGACGACGCTACGAGCCAGCCCTGGTCCCAAATCGCGCTCCACGAATTCGTTGACCTCTCGGCCACGCTCGCCAATCAGCGCCACGACGTTGACGTCGGCGGCGGTATAGCGCGACATCATGCCCAGCGTGACGCTCTTGCCCACACCCGAGCCAGCGAATATGCCGATCCGCTGGCCCTTTCCGCAAGTGAGCAAGCCATCGATCGCCCGAATGCCGGTCGTAAGCGGAGCATCGATGCGCGGTCGTTGCACGGCCGGCAGTGGCGAACGGTCGAGCGCGGTCCGGTGTCCCAAGGCGGGCTGCGGCTTGCCATCGATGCACTGGCCTTGAGAGTCGATGATGCGCCCCAACAGGCCGGGTCCGACGCGAATCCAGCGCGACGTTTTGACCAGTCGCACCCGGTTTCCGTGGCGCACGCCGTTCACGTTGCTCAGCAGATAGACCAGCGTCAAGTCATCGCGAAATCCGATGACTTCGGCCTTTACTGGCTCACCCGTTTGGCGTTCGATTTCCACCAGCGCTCCCACCGGAGCCGGAAAATCGGCCACCGCCGCGGTCATGCCGACGGTACGCACGATGCTGCCGCACAGCAGCGTGGGCATCGTCATCTGAAG
>JAYVCO010000084.1:0-7934 GCA_043749935.1 Planctomycetia bacterium | reverse complement strand
CATTGATTGACGACAATGCAACCAAGCAGATGGCAGCAGCATTGAAGGCTGCTCGCGAGCAGGGAGGCACCGTCCATGGCGGGGATCGAGTTACCGAGGGTGTGCCGCCCGGAGGCGCATACGTGCAACCGGCTATCGTCGAAATTGCGCCGACAGCGCCGATCGTGCAAGTCGAAACATTTGCTCCCATCTTGTACTTCATGCGCTACGACACGCTCGAGGAGGCGATCGCCATTCACAACGGAGTTCCGCAAGGTTTAGCGTCAGCAATATTTACGAACGACGTGCGCGAAGCCGAGCTGTTTTGTTCCGCCAGCGGCTCGGACTGCGGGATCGTGAACGTCAACATTGGCACCAGCGGCGCCGAAATCGGTGGCGCATTTGGCGGAGAAAAAGAAACCGGCGGCGGGCGCGAATCGGGCTCGGATGCCTGGAAGAACTACATGCGCCGCGCCACCAACACGACTAACTACTCTTCCGAGCTGCCGCTGGCGCAAGGCATCAAGTTCTCGGTATAGATCGGCAATCCTCTCGCGTTTTCACAGCAGTGGCTGAATCGGGCGCCCTTGATAGAGCCGGTGCGGACGCTGCTCGAGATCGGCAAATTCCTGGTCACGTTCGATGCCCAGGCAGTGGAAAATCGTGGCCGCCAGGTCGGCGGGCGTGTAAGCGTCGCTCGCCGGAAGGCCGGCGTAACGATCGGTCTGGCCAATCACCCGACCCGGCTGAATTCCGCCGCCGGCAAAGAAACAGGGAAAGACATCGCCCCAGTGATGGCGGCCCGGCGTAAAGGGATCGCCGGCGGTATTTTTCCCGGTCGCGCTAATGGGCGAAATGCGCGGCGTTCGGCCCATTTCTCCGCACATGACGATGAGCGTCTCGTCCAATAGCCCGCGCGATTCGAGATCGTCGAGAAAACCGCTCAAGCAATAGTCGATCGACGGGAGCAAGTATCCTTTCAGATCGCGAAACGCGTTTTGATGTGTATCCCACCCGCGTAGATTGACCTGCACCATCCGCACGCCAGCCTCGACCAGGCGCCGCGCGGTCAAGAACGCCTGCCCCCATTCTTCGCGTCCATACAAATCTCGCGTGGAGTCGGCTTCTTGCGTCAGGTCGAACGGATTGTGTTTGCCTTTTTGTCCGAGGATCAAGTCCCACGCCTGGCGGCGATAGATGTCCATCGAACGCACGGTCGGCTCGCTATCCAGCCCTCGGCGCGCCGCGTCGAGGTTGGCCAATAGTGCGGCACGGCTTTGCAAGTTCTCGACGCTCAGCCCCGTCGAGAGCCCCAAATCGGGCAGATGGAAATCGGGGGTGCGGCAACTGCTATTATCCCACCACGCGCCAGTCTGCGTGCCGGGCTTGCGAGCCAGATCGAGCGGCTGATCGTGGGCAAAACAGTTGGGGCACGAGCCGCCGCCGTCGGGCGTTCGGCACGGCGGGGCCAGGTCGACTCGCCAGCGCGCATACTTTCCGCCGAGCATGCCGGGGCCCGTACCAGGTGATTGGATGTTCGACCGTGGAATCTCCACGACCGGCGGCAGGCCAAAAGCCGCTCCCTCAGGCAAAGCATAGGCAATCGCAGAACCGATCGAGGGCCACTCGAAGCGGCGCGGCTTGGCCAGAGCGATTGTCTGCGTGGTCTCGCCCGGCGGCAACTCACAGCGGCCCGTTTGGACCATATACATCGACGCGCTATGTTCGTTTCGAAACTGCGGCGGCGCGGGATGGTGCATGGTGCGCACCACCGAATATCGATCGGCACGCGCGGCCAGTCGCGGCAGATACTCGCAAATGTGAAAGCCGCTGAGTTTTGTGGCCGTGGTCCCATATTCGCCACGGATCTCGGCGGGCGCCTCAGGCTTGGGGTCCCAAGTTTCGTGTTGCGACGGGCCGCCCGACTGAAAAATGAACACCACTGACTTAGCAGTTCCGCGGGCAGAGCTGGCGCTGGCGGCCTGGGCGTCGATCCGCAGTAAGTCCGCCAGGCTCATGCCAAGGATCGATAAGCCACCCGCTTCGAGCAGCCGGCGTCGCCCGATATCAGGATGATCGGTCGGCGTGCAGCCAGAACGATGTCGCTGGTCAAACATAGGGCTGATTACTCGCAGCCGGCGGGATGTTCTTCGAGGCAGGTAATCTGAGTACGGGATCCGGTGTTGATCGTAGCCGATTACGGACCGAGTGGCAATTAAATGCGTGGCGACAGAGCTAGCCACACCCAAGGAGATTTCATCACAAGTGCCGCTGGCTTTCCAGGTCCCAAGGTATTTAGAATAGGCCACACTCGGCCGCGGCGATTCGATCAACCAGCCGGGTTCTCAAGCTATTTCCTATTCGCGATCCATTTGAACACGCATTCCGGGAGCAACATCATGAATGGCTGGCGCCTCGCAGTTGGCAACCTTGTATTATCGATTTGCACCGCAGCCCTCTCGCTGCATTCGCCTTTGCTGGCTCATGCCGAGGATGCTCCGAAACTACGGATCATCTGCTTTGGCGCGCACCCTGACGACGCGGAGTACAAAGCCGGTGGCGTGGCGGCCAAGTGGGCCGAGTTGGGACATCATGTCAAGTTCGTGTCGGTCACCAATGGCGATATCGGCCACTGGCAAATTGCCGGCGGGCCTTTGGCACAGCGACGCTCGGCAGAAGTGCATCAAGCGGCCCGCGCGCTGGGTATCGAAACCGAGGTGTTGGACATCCACGACGGAGAATTGCTCCCGACGCTGGAGAACCGTCGTACGATCACGCGATTGATCCGCAATTGGAAGGCCGACGTCGTCATGTCGCATCGCCCGAACGATTATCACCCCGATCATCGCTACTCGGGCGTGTTGGTGCAGGACGCGGCCTTCATGGTGACGGTGCCGTTTTTTTGTCCCGATACGCCACCGCTCAAGAACAACCCCGTGTTCTTTTATTACTCCGATGGCTTCCAAAAACCGAATCCCTTCACACCCGACGTGATCGTCTCGATCGATGAGACGTTCGATAAGAAAATCAACGCCGTACACGCGCTGCCCTCGCAGGTCTACGAAGGGGGCGCGTCGGGTTCGGAAGCATTCGTAAAAGACATTCCGAAGGACGAAGCTGGCCGGCGGGCCTGGGCCATCCAACATCATGGCGGACGCTATGCCGCGGTGGCTGATAAGTACCGCGACGCTCTGACCAAGTGGTACGGCAAGGACCGCGGCAAGGCGGTCAAGTACGCCGAAGCCTTCGAGATCTGCGAATACGGGCGCCGCCCCGGCACGGAAGAACTGAAAAAACTGTTTCCGTTCTTTTCACAGTGAGCAAACGCGACGGACCGTTAGCGTTGCACGCCTTTGGATGAGGACGGTGCTCGGGCCGCGCCGCCTGGCGCGGGGGCACGACGGTTCATCGCCTCGAGAATCATCGGCGTGATGTCGGAATCGCGCTGATAGACAACGGGTTTTTGAATCTCCTGGACAATCGCCTGGCGATCGATCAGGTCTCGCGGCGTCGTATTGTGCTGCAGAATGAGCTGAATGCCGTTGGCCTGGGCGTAGCGGCCCAGCTCCTCTTGCAGTTCGCGCGACATCGCGTAAATCAGCTTCGACTCGCTCTCATGCGCTTCCTGATCGACCCGCTTGCCGCGGAGCTCAAAATCGGCGCGCATCTTGAGTATTTGTTCTTCCAGCTTTTTGCGCTCCGGAGTATTCGGTGGCATCTTGCGCAGCTTTTCGGTCAGCGCATTGCCCTGATCGCTCTCTTTTTTGAAATCGGCGGCGCTGGCGTCTAGTTTGACTTTGAGCACGTCTAGTTGCTGTTTGAGGCGTGTCGAGTTTTGTGCAATCGCACCAACGTCGACCAGTGCCGCGCCGGTCCGCGATTGGGGCGCCGCCGGTCGTTGAGCGTTGAGCGTCGAAACGAGCAGCAGTCCGATGCAACCGGCCACAACCGCTTGCGCAACCAGAGACATTCTCATTGAGGGCACTCCTTGCCTGGCCAAAAAATGGCGTCGAAGAACACGCGCCCAATCGCCTCATGCGATCGGGCTGCCGATTTGCGGGCGGTATTGTGCAGGTTCCCCCGACCGACGTAAAGGTCAATTCGAGCAATGCTATCGCGCCGGGAATGTCGCCGAAAACGCGATTTCGTGCTAGCTTGTGTCGAACCGAATTGCAGGGCAATCCGCGAGATGAACCGAACGGTGAACTGCCTTAAAGTTCGAAAAGACGGTTCAACGCCCAAAGCAAGGTCAGGAGACTAGAGATGATGACCAAGACTTACACGACTTCAGTCAGACGCTGGCAGGCGCTCATCGATCGCGATACGAGGGCCGACGGCCAGTTCGTTTATGCTGTCCGGACCACCGGCGTCTTTTGCCGCCCTGGCTGCGCATCACGTCAACCGCTTCGCAAGAATGTCGTTTTCTTCGACTCGCCGAAGGAGGCGAGACACGCCGGTTATCGGGCCTGTTTGCGATGCCGCCCGACGCAGGAGAGTACGCCGCGACCGTTTTCGCGGTTGTTGGTCACCGCTTGCCGTCTGCTGGAACAATCCGACGACCGACCAGTGACCAGCGCTGAGTTGGCTGCCAAGATCGGTTTAAGCCGGCACTACTTCCAGCGATTCTTCAAGAAACATCTGGGCATTAGCCCTCAACAGTACCGGCGACGAATCCTGGCCGAGCACGCCAAGCAACAACTCGCCGCAGCCGCATCCGTCACAGCGGCCGCTTACCGAGCCGGCTACAACTCGAGCAACCGCTTTTACCAAAGTGCCGGGCGCGAGCTCGGCATGGCGCCTCGCGCCGCCAGGGCCGGAGCGCCCGAACAAAAGCTCAAGTACGCGACGCGTGCCTGTTCACTGGGGCGATTGCTGATTGCATGGACTGATCGCGGCGTGTGCGACGTGCGCTTCGGCGACACGGACGATGAAATCGTCTCCGGGCTGGCACAACGGTTCCCTCACGCCATCCTCCAGCGAATTTCTCGACACCCCTGGGCGAGTGCCGTGCTGCGGGCCGTGGAAAAGCCGCGGGCGATCGACATTCCCTTGGACATCCAAGGCACGGCGTTTCAGCAACGCATCTGGCAAGAACTACGTCAAATTCCAGCCGGTCAAACGCGAACGTACTCGGAATTGGCCGCGGCCGTCGGATCATCAGAATCGGCCCGCGCTGTCGGCGGCGCGTGCGCAGCCAACCATTTGGCGGTTATCATCCCCTGCCACCGCGTCGTGCGCAGCGATGGCGATTTGTCGGGTTATCGATGGGGTGTGGACCGTAAGCGGAGACTTTTGTCTCGCGAACAATCGGAATGCGCCAGCCGAGAACGAGCGAACTAACACAATCCTGGAATCGGGCGACCGCCTTCTGTGACGATCGGGATCGGCCGGCCTTGGTTATTGACCCACTGGCTGTCCAGGTCGATGCCAAGATGTTTGAAAGCCGTGGCAGCCAGGTCGGCAGGGCTGATGCGTCCTTCCTTGATGCCATAACCTTTGTCGTCAGTGCTGCCGATAACTTGCCCGCAGGGCAATCCGCCGCCAGCCACGAGCATCGACATCACGTTTGTCCAATGCTCTCGTCCGGCGGTTTTGGTCATCACCGGCGAACGGCCGAATTCGCCCATCATCAGTACCAAGGTCGAGTCGAGAAGCCCTCGGTTCTCGAGATCGTTAACCAATGCGAACATGGCCCGATCGATGCTTGGCAGTAGAGGGGTCAGGCCCTTTGCTATGCCCCCCCAGCGAACTTCATCGCCGTGATGATCGAAGTAGCCCCACGCTCCGCTTACGAGTACGAACGTGACACCGGCTTCGACCAGCCGGCGGGCCAATAACGCCTTTTCGCCAATGCTCACGCGCCCATAGGCGTCCCGCAACGTATCTGGTTCCTTTGAAACGTCAAAGGCCTGTTGCACGCGTCCGGACACGACCATGTCGTAGGCCATTTGCGTATAGCGGTCGGCCGCAGCCAGCGGAGAGCTACGTTCGAGACCGCGGCTCAACCGATCGAACTGCTGCCGCAACTCCTGGCGATTTTGCAACCGCGCGACGTCAATTCCCTTAGGAATCGTTAGCCGCCCAGGCAGTTCGCTGCCTTTGAGTGGCTCGTATTGACTACCCAATTTCCCCGCGCCCCAAACGTCGGCCGCCCAACTATCGGCCAGTCCGACAAAGCCAGGCATGCCCGGCTGATTGGGCCCGCGGAATTTGGCAGCCAGCGAGCCCATCGAAGGATAACCAGCGCCATCGTTGCCATCATCGGTGCGCCGGGCTAGGGCGTTGCCGGCTTGCATCGTGATGGGCGTATGGTTACTGGCGGAACAATCGACGCTGCGCAAGATCGACATGCGGTCCATGATCTTCGCTTGCAGCGGCAGGTGCTCGCAAATGCGAATGCCCGGCACGCTCGTGCCGATCGTACGGTAGGGACCGCGTATTTCAGTGGGAGCCTCGGGTTTGGGATCCCACATATCGATGTGGCTCGGCCCACCGGACAACCACAACAGGATCACAGCCTTGTTGGCATTGCCGGGAGTGGCCGCCACGGCGGAAAGACGGAGCGTGTCAGCCACGGAAAGCCCTGCCAAAGCCGACAATCCGGTCTGCAAGAACCAGCGCCGGGAACCCACCCTGATCAAATCGCTCGCAGGCGGCAACATGGGGTTAGCGCGAGTCCCCCGCAGATGCGCCATCGCATGTGGCGTCCTGTTCGGCGAGTTGGCCATTGGTTGGGCACCCCCTACAGCAATTCGGGTCGCGCAGTAGACTGGTCGCGAGTATAACGGATCAATACATCCTGATGCAACTTCTGCCAACGCAATGCGTAACAGAAACAAGAGTCCCGACGGGATATCCGGTTCGGTGGTCGTTTGAGTGCGGTCCGCCAAATGGCCTCAGCACGAGCCAAGCCCTTGCGGACTGTGGCGATTCCGGACACAGTACGTCCAAACTAGTCCGTTATGGCATTACATTGTTGGCAACGCGTCTCGTGAAATGAAGATTCTGGCAATTGAAACTGTTGGAACCACCGGATCGGTGGCGGCCTTCGAGGCTGATCATCTCCTTGCCACAGCCATGCTTGACACTCGCCGCCGCAGTGCACAGTCACTAGCGCCGGGAATTCAACAGTTGCTCGAGCAGGTGGCCTGGCGACCGGCCGATGTGCAACTTGTCGCGGTGGCCAGCGGTCCGGGTTCGTTTACGGGCCTACGGATCGGCGTGACAACGGCCAAGGCCTTCGCCTATGCCATCGGCTGCGAGGTCGTAGGGGTCAACTCACTCTTGGCGATCGCATCGCGGGCGCCGTCCGAAATCGAGCAGCTCGCAGTCGTACTCGACGCCGGCCGCGGCGAATTCTTCGCGGCTGACTTTACTCGAGTGAAAGGCGAACTGAAGGAACGCGAGCCGACGCGAGTCGTGCCGTGGACGCAATGGGTCGCAAGCCTCCGCGCCGGACAAGTGGTCAGTGGAGCGGGCTTGGCAAAGCTCGAAGTGCAATTGCCCGAGGGGGTCATCTCACTTGCGCCAGCGTTGTGGGCCGTCGACGCGGAGTCGATCGGTCGCACGGGATGGCGGCTGTACGGCGCGGGCCAGCGCGATACCGCGTTCAGTCTCCAGCCTCAGTATTTCCGCCGCACTGCCGCGGAAGATCAATGGGAACGGCGCTGAAAGATGGTAGTTTCCTAAAGTTCTGTTGCTGGCCGTATAGCCAATGAAAAGCGGGCGCGCCCAGCTTTGACGGCGAACCGCAGCGGGTTAACAGCTTGCAACAGTCTTTGGGTGGAGGTAGGGTAACGGGATGATCAGGCATCACTTGACCATCATATCGACTGACCATCATATCGACTCATTCTGCATTGACTCACTCAGCATGGTCGGACGAAGCGGCATGGCTGCCATGCTTTCAGATTTGGCTGGATGGGCCATTCACCTGGCTGGTTTCGATTGTTGAG
>JAYVCO010000083.1:0-8066 GCA_043749935.1 Planctomycetia bacterium | reverse complement strand
GCCGCGATCTCCTCGGCCAGTTTCTTGAGCGCCACTTTGTTGCGCTCCGTAATGATGGTCGAGCCTTGCGGGCCATCGAGAGCTTGCATCGCCCCCTCGACGTTTTCGAATTGCTCGGCCATCATTCGCTTCATGGAGCCCGAGCGGTCTTTGTCGAATAGAACTGAAAGCAGATCAATTTCAGGGGCCGACTTGCCTTGGGCTTGAAGTTTTGATTGTTGCGCGATGCCATGACCCATCATCCGAAAAATCATGCCCACGACGCTTTCGCCACGCGCGTCCATGCTCTTCGAAAAATCCTCGGGCGACATATCTGCGTGGACCATGTTCTTCTTCGTGTAGTCGACGAATTCCAACTGATGCTCGAGCGACAACAGATCTTTCAGGCCGTTTTGCATCATGGCCACCGGATGCCCCCCCGGTTTGGACCCCTTGGGGATGCGCGTACCCTCGGGCGCTACCAGTTCGTAGAGCACCACGTCGTATTGATCGAAGAGCTTGTTGAGTGCCTCATAATAGGCCTTCTCGCCCACGTGGACCGCCCCAATCAGATCGACCGACAAGTCAGCCTCTTTCGGATCCTGCGAGGCGTAGTGGACTACGGCCGTCTGCAACGAAGTGGGATCACCCGTCTTGTTGCGCTCGAGGCGGATGAACTTGCCATTGCTTTCGGCAGCTGGCGCCGGCTCAACCGCAAACACGCGAGAAACGGCCCCGAACGCTAGCAGGCAGATGACCGTGACGATGCCAGCAGAAATGCGACGTTGCATGACAGTTTTATCCCCTCTTTGATAAAGCAGACCCAGCGAAATTGGGGGCCAGCAAGTCACCAAAGTATACGCCTCGCCGGCACGGCCGCCAAATTCCCTCAAACGAGCCCATCGTGCTAGGGCGCTTCTGAGATTGGAGTTTGATCTGGCGAACTCGAAAAACATCGCCAACTGAGATTCCCCCAGCTCCTATTTCGCTAGCGGACTTAGCAGTATTTGCCTCTATCGAGTCGCATTTCCACAAGATGCGACTCGCCATTTATCTCATTTTATCGATCTTAGCCATGTTTCGCGCCTAATAACCGGCTTTTTCGGTAAGCCTTGCCTTTCTTACTTAATTCGCGTGACAAGCACGGCCGATATTACCGTCACACCCAAAGCGCGGGCTCTCCGTGGTGAACGGACTGCGCAGGACTATTTAAGTGCGAGCCAAGGTGGGATGCGAAACATGTTGATCAAACGCACGGCAAGCGGGCTGTTCGCGTGGGCAATCCTGGTGCTGCTGTCCGCTCGGGCCATGGCCCAACCGGCTAGCGCGAACCTGGATTACCAGTCGCCGACACCGTCCTATTCGAATGGCAGCGCACCGTACTCGAACTCCGCCCCTCAGCCGCATCGCTCGCTTTGGCCGTTTAATCCAGGCGGTGTCGAGCCCAAGCTCACACCGTTTGCTCCGGCGGAAACCAGCGGCTACGGCAATGGGCCACGACCAAAAATCGGGTGGTTTGGAAGTTTTGAGCGAGTGCTATGGATGCTCTCCAAGCCCACGGTCAGCGACATCGGCAGCCCGACCGCCACGGGTCCGGCAATCTCTCCGTTGGGCTCACCCACGATTCTGGACAACTCGGTCGACACCGGCATTCTCACGGCGAACCCGGCCTGGGGCAACCGCATCGAGTTGGGATACATGGACACCAACAACTACGGTTGGATGGTCAGCGTCCTGGACCACGTTTCGCAGGGCCAATATCACGTCATCCAAAACGCTCAGGTCCAATTCAACGATCCGGGCAATCTCCTTTCGGGATTTCTGCCCGCTCTCGACCCAGTGACCGGGGCCATTATCGACGCCGACCTCAACAACAACCACGTTTTCGGACGCGACGGAAGGGACGTAGGTGTCGTCAACCTTAACCCGCCACCGCCTACCCTTTTCCTTGGAAACCCGACCGTAGCGGCGCCGACCGACTTTGGCGATGTCGTAAGGTTTCCCGTGACTTTCGCGATCATGAATGTCAAACAGGTCACACGGCTTAACGGCGTGGAGCTGATGCGAATGTACCGCGCCCCGAGGCTTCACGACGGCGGCTACTTCGATTTGCTCTACGGTGCCCGTTATTTCCAGCTCGATGACGCCTTCGGCGTTCAGGGCTTGACTGCCAACAACATCAACAACAATAACATCAACAATAATAACACTAACAATAATAACAATACCACTGGCACGGGCGTGAATCTCTCCAATCCGCTGGCCAACAGTTCGTGGTATACGCGTGCCCAGAGCAACTTGATCGGCCCACAGATCGGCGGCCGTTGGTCCCATCAGCAGGAACACTGGATCTTCTCGGCCGAGTTGCGATTCATGGCGGCCGCGAACTTTCAGAATGTGACTCAGAAGACTTCGATGGCCGACCAGTCCACGTTGGTCAATAACACGTTGAACCCGATCACGGGCATCGTCAATCCCGGCGTGCCGCTTAATCTCTTGAGCGGGTTCGGAACGAATACCCACGCGAACGCCACGACCTTCGCTCCGCTCGGTGAGTTACGGTTTCAAACCTCGTATCAAGCGACCAAAAGCATGGGTTTGAAGTTTGGCTATACCGGCATCGTCGTGGGCAACGTGACGCGCGCATCGAACCGCGTCGACTACTCGGGACCCCAGTTGGTGAGCATCACTCAAGGCGGGATCCATCAGATTTTCTTCAGCAATGGTCTGAATTTTGGAATCGAATTCAACCGTTAGGAACATGAATTGAATCCGGACGTCGCTCGACTCGAGATCTGGGCAGCTAGCCGAAATCAGGCCCAATGCGACATTTGGTGGGGAGCAAGCTTGAGTGTTTATCCGCTTGCTGGCCGATGGATTTTTGCTGGCGAACTAATCGAGCGTGCTCGCTAACATTTCAGCTCGCGCAACTGCTCCAATTCGTTGCCCAGTCGGTGGCGCAGTGGGCTTTCGGGACGCAATTCGTCGAGCAGTACCTCGGCTCTGGCGATGTTTTCGCCGGTAACCTCGCCCTTGAACAGACGCGACCAGCTACGTACAACTTCTTGCTCGGTAAGCACGCTCAGCCTCTTGGCGATGTGAACAGGATGTCCGCGGAACACCCTCATTCTATTTGGCAGCGTCTTGCTTGCCTAGCGCAGCCCGACGGAAGCGAGGCAAGAAGTGAGAGCGGTTGATGGTCACCTTAGTTACTGGCGGGACCGGATTGGTCGGCAATAACACGGTGCGGTGCTTACTTGCACGCGGCTTCAGCGTCCGTGTGTTGGCCCGCGACTGCGCCGACGCTCGGCCTTTGGCCGGGCTCGACGTCGAGATCATCCGTGGCGACGTGCGCGACCGCAAAGCAGTGTGCCTGGCAATGCGCGGGACGAATTGCGTTGTCCACGCGGCGGCCCATGTGCGAATTGGCTGGACTGGGCTGGAGGCGGCACGCGCCATCAATGTCGAAGGAACCCGCAATATCGCCGCGGCCGCTCATGCCGAAGGGGCCAAACTGGTACACGTTTCCAGCGTCGACGCGCTCGGCGAAGCCCTTGGTGGAATTCCAGCGGATGAAGAAACCAAAGTGGTAGGCGGAGTGCTCTGCCCCTATGTCGTGACCAAACGCGAGAGTGAGCAGGTCGTTTTGGAATTTGTCGCCAAGGGCCTGGATGCGACGATCGTGAACCCGGCCTTCATGATCGGACCCAATGATTGGAAGCCCTCCTCGGGTCGAATGTTGCTTCACGTGGCCCGAGGTTGGGGGCTATTTGCGCCTTTGGGCACCAATAACTATTGCGATGTACGCGACGTTGCCGCCGGCATTATTTCGGCGGCCGAGTTTGGAAAACCGGGTCGCCGCTATATTCTTGGCGGCGAAAAACTTTCGTACTTCCAAGCCTGGCGGATTTTTGCCGAAGTCACTGGCGGCACGCCGCCAGTATTTCCAGCCGGCCCAATGGCCCGTGGAATCGCCGGCCTGTTCGGCGACCTGGCTACGAAACTGACCGGCCGCGAAACGGACGTCAACTCCGCGGCGACCTCGATTTCAGGCCAGGCTCGAAACGTTACCAGTGCCCGAGCGGCGGCTGAATTGGATTATCGTCCGCGCCCGTTACGCGAAGCCGCCGCCGACGCCTGGGTCTGGTTTCACCAACATGGCTATGCCTAGCACGCCTTCCAATAAGTTCCAGCCGGATGCCCGTTGTCACGCGAGTACGAATCCCGCGGGGTTTCGTACGGAAGGAAGCAAGCTGGCTAACCTAACTTACTGTGGCGGACTTTCCAGCTACACGACCACGATGCTTGCCCGCGTCGATGAGTCACCCGTGATGGTATTCATCGATCGCGCTAGCGCCGACAACCATCGGGCGCAGCCACCGGCGGAAACCGGCCCGCACATGTTCCGCCAGGAGTTGGGGTCGCTGGTGCTCTACGAATTGACGCTGCTCCGTCGTGCCGGCGTGATGGACTATCTCTATCCAGCGGACGTACGCAACTAAGCCGTTCCAAACTAAATCGTATGGCTCGCCGAGGCGGCCGCGACGTGGCAACCGTTCATCTGCGGCTTGTGCGTCAGATAGCGAGGATCGATTTTTTCCAGTTCTTCCGCCACCGCATCCACGGTTTCGCGGATCTGCTTCTCGGTGTGGTTCGAGGTGATGAAGAACCGCAGCCGGGCGGCTTTCTCTTCCACGGCCGGGTGCAAGATCGGCTGCACGTTGATTCCGCGCTCGAAGAGCGCCTGCGAGAGCCGCAAACAATCGATCGAGTTACCAATGATCACCGGCAACACTGGCGAACCGCCGCTCATGCCGGTGTTCAATCCACGCTCGCGAGCCAGGTTCAAGAACAGGGCCGATCGCTCGTGTAATCTCGCCACGCGCTCGGGCTCGCTTTCCAGCAGACGCAGCGACGCCAGAGCCGCGGCTGCGTTGGCCGGCGTGATTCCGGCGGCATAGACAAAGCCCGGCGCGGTGTACTTCAAGTATTCGATCAGAACCTGCGAGCCGGCGATGTAACCGCCGCAACTGCCGAATGACTTGCTCAGCGTGCCCATCCAGATGTCCACGTCTTTGGGGGAGATATCGAAGTATTCGCCTATGCCGCGACCATGAGCGCCAAGCACTCCGATCGAATGGGCTTCGTCGATATACAAGAACGCCTTGTGACGCTTTTTAACTTCGACAAAGCGGGGCACGTCCGGAATGTCGCCGTCCATGCTATAGACGCCTTCGATGGCAATCACGACACGGCGATACGTCGAACGCAATTCAACCAGCAGCTTGTCGAGCGTTTCGTAGTCGTTATGCGGAAACGGCCGCCGGCGAGCACCCGACAGCACGGCGCCTTGCACGATGCTGTTATGCGCCAGCGCGTCGTGCAAAATCAAATCGCCTGGGCCAAACAGATGACCCAGCGTGGTTTCGTTCGTGCTGTGCCCGCCGACATAGACAATCGACGCCTCGGTGCCGACGAAGCGGGCAATCGCTTGTTCCAGTTCGCGGTGGATCGTCTTTTCGCCTGAAACGAGCCGGCTGGCCGAGACGCTCGTGCCGAAGCGGTCGATGGCCCGTTTGGCCGCCGCGACCACGCGCGGATCGCCCGACATGCCGACGTAGTTGTAGCTGGAGAAACTGACCATTTCGCGACCATCGATTGACGTGGTGTCGTTGATCACCCGCTCGTGGACCTTGAAATAGGGGTTCGTGAACCCGGCCGCGCTGGTCTCGTCCATGGTCTGGCGAAGCTTCAGATATTCGGGGAAGCACTCGAAGCGGTAGCTTTCGGGCGGAATTTCCTGAATGACTGGCTGCTCGCCCGCAGTGCGCGGAGTTTGTCCCAAATACGCCTCGACGGCGGTGGCCACTTCGCGGCAGGTTTCGATCTGCGGCAAGACATCTTCGGGAAATCGGCCTCCGTAGGTGTCTTCCAACGACGCGATGATTTCCATGCGTTCCAGCGAGTCGAGACCCAGCTCGACGATCGAACTGTCCAACGTAATGCCAACGCCTCGCTCTTTGGCGACTCGCTGCACGTGTTCCAGCACTACTTCGGCGGTGCTGGGCGCGGGCTGCGCCACGCTGGCAGAGCTGGCAGATGCACGTCGCGCCCGGCTTGTTGGCTCAAGATTCGTCTGGATTTCGGCGGCAGCAGGGCGGCTCACATCGCCCGCGCGTCGCGGCGCGGTCGCCGAAGGTTCTGGCGCCCAAGACCGCCATTCGGCAACCACGTCGAGAGAGCCGTCCAGAAAACCTTGCCGGCAAGCGTGCCTCTGGATCTTTCCACTCGACGTTTTGGGAATACTGCCCGCCTTGATCAGCGCGACTGCTTCTACTGGCAGTTCGTGCTCGGCGCTGACGTCGCGGCGAATGGCGTCGAAAATACCTTCCAAGTCACGCTGCTGACGACGCTCGATTTCGGCCACGATGACCAGACGTTCAGTGCCGTCGATATCCACGGCACACGCCGCCGCATTGCCCGGCCGCAGCCGAGGATGGCACTTGCCGACAGTCAGTTCGATGTCCTGCGGATAATGATTCAGCCCGCGAATGATGATCAAATCTTTGAGGCGCCCCGTGATGAACAGCTCGCCCCCTTGAATGAATCCCAAGTCGCCGGTGCGCAAGAACGGGCCTTCGCCGGTGTCTTTCAGATACGCGCGAAAAGTTTGTTGGGTTTCTTCCGTTCGATTCCAATAACCCTGTGCCACACTGGGGCCGGAAACCCAGATTTCGCCGACCTGGTCGGGAGGCAACGTGGTCAGATTCTCTGGATGCGCAATCACGATCCGCTGATCGAGCAAAGTTCCGCCACTGCCGACCAGTTCGCGGGCGTCCTCTTCTTCCGCCAGCGCGTCGACAACCAGGTTGTTTTCCAAGGCTTCAGCCTCGAAGGTGCGCACCGCGGGGGGGGCCGCTTTGAAACCGCCGGAAACAATCAAGGTTGCTTCAGCCATGCCGTAGCAGGGATAAAACGCCTCGCGACGAAAGCCGCAGGGCTCGAACATCTTGGTGAACTGATCGATCGTTTCGGCTCGCACCGGCTCGGCGCCGTTGAATGCCAGGCACCAACTGCTCAGGTCCAGCGTGTCGCGCTGCTCGGGCGTGACTTTGCGAACGCACAGATCATAAGCAAAATTGGGTCCGCCGCTGATCGTGCAGCGATAGCGCGAAATGGCCTTCAGCCAACGATAAGGCTTCTGCAAGAACGACATCGGGGACAGCAAAACATTGGCTTGCCCGATATAGAGCGGCTGCAGGATTCCGCCGATCAGGCCCATGTCGTGATAGCTGGGCAGCCAAAACACGCCGCTGCCGCTGCGCGTATGCTCGAACGCGTAGGCAATCGATGCCGAGTTGTGCATCAAGTTCGCGTGCGTGAGCATCACGCCCTTGGGCGTGCCGGTCGACCCGGAGGTGTATTGCAAGAACGCCAGCGTATCTCCATGTACGTCGGGCACCTGCCACTCTTGCTCGATACCATCGGGCAGCTTGTCGGTGCAAAGCCAGGCCATTTTCTTCAAATCGGGGCTCTGATCGAGCACCGACTGGACGCGCTCCCAGACCGGAAACGTCGTCAGCGCGATCTTGGCTTCCGCATCGTCCGCGATGGCTTGAATGCGCGACAGAGAGCGATTGCGCCGCGGCGGGTAGGCGGGCACGGCCACAACGCCGGCGTATAAGCATCCGAAAAACGCGACAATGAAGTCGAGCCCGGCTGGGTAAAGCAATAGTGCCCGCTGTCCAACCAGATTCATGGCCTGCAGTTTCGCCGCCACGGCCCGAGCCTGGCGATCGAGAGCCTGGTAACTAAGCAGGACCTCCTCGGTTTCACCGTCGACCAAATAGGTAAATGCCCGATCGTGAGCCTGGTGCGAGGCGCGATGACGGAGCAGATCGACGAGGTTCGAAGGGCCGAAAAATGAGCCAGGCAGATGATCGAGGTGCACGGCTATCCTAACTCTCTCGGGAAGAAGGAGGGTAATTGGGCGGGTCGACGGCGCACGGGGACCTGTCTAATAACATCGGTTCGCGCAAGCGCTGAGCAGGATATCGTCTTTGATAGCTGGGCGGGTTCTTTGAGGG
>JAYVCO010000082.1:0-2693 GCA_043749935.1 Planctomycetia bacterium | reverse complement strand
ACGCCGGTGGCGACTTCCGCCATGCCGGCACGTCGCGCGGCGTCCATCAATTCTTGATGCACCGCTTCCAGTTGTTTTTCGGCACGTACGCGTTCGGTGACTTCGCGACTCAGGTCCTTGTTTGCGCGCGAGAGTTCCGCATTCCGTTTGTGGATTTTGATTTCCAGTTCATCGTGGGCTTCTTGGACGGCCGTTTCGCCTTGTTGGATCTGGTCCAGCATGGCGTTGAATTCGTCGTACAAGGTGCCGAGCTCGTCGTCGGCGCTCTTGGTAACTCGAATACTGTAATTACGTTCGACCGAAATCCGCTGTGCGGTATCGGCAAGTTTCAAGATCGGTACGGAGATCATGCGCTGCAATCGCAAGGACAACAAGATCGACGCAGCCAAGGAACAGATCATTACCACGGCTACGATGTTCACATACCGCAGTATTTGTCCCCTTAGTTCGCTCATGCTTGCTCGCAGATAGATTCTTCCGATCGCCTGTCCGTCGTGCTCGATCTCGTGCACGACGTCCAAGTGGCCGCCGTCGACGAACGCATAGCCCAGTTCCTTCGGCGCGGGTGGTGGCTGAAAGGTATTGTCACGATCGTGATAGGTCGCAAACGGCTGGCCGGCGGCATCGTAGATGCAGGCAAATGCGATCGCGGGCTGCTTGCGCAAGGAAGTCAATAGTTCAGTGGCAGTATTGGAATCTTGGAAACTCAACGCCGCCGTGCTGTTGGAACCCAGCACTTCCGCCAAGGCGGACATCTGCTTGATGGTTGAGGAGCGGATCATGTACATGTCATTTGTCGTGAATGCGATACATGAAAGCAACAGGGCCACGCCCGCGGCCAAGAGCACCAACAGCGTCAGCTTGGTGTTGATCGCAAAGTCTTTGTATGGTTTCATCGCTAGTAGCTCTGCTGACGATGTTCGTGGTCCATTGTCTTATTGCACGATCTTCGCCAGCGCCAGAAGTTTCGCGCTGATCTTCAATTGCTCTTCCTTGGCGGCATCGAGATTGATTTCGAAGCGGATCTTGTTGGCTTCGAAGAAAAAGTTGACACTGGCTCCCCGGCCGGCAAATCCTTCGGATTCTCCCACGATCAAAACGTGATGATGTTTCAACTTGTCGACCGCGGCGCGTTGTTGCTGTGGCGATACATCTCGCCCGATGAACAGAATCTGGCACAGAGTGACTTTGTCCGCCGATGAAAACTTCTCGACGACTATGGCCCGGCCGGCGATTTTTCGTGTGGCGGAAATTTCTCGCAAAGTCTGGTCCAATGGGGCCGACCCTAGGATGCCAATCACGAAGGGATCCTGGCTGCCGCGGAATGCATCGGCGGGCCACTCGATGTAGCCGCCAAAGTTGTACAAAAAGAGCGCTTTGAGCGGATACTCGCGGTTGACGACCGAGTCTTCACCGCTCTGCTGGGCGACAGAGCGTGGGGCCAGGCACATCGCTATTGTGAGAGTCAACAAGCAAACGCCGAGGTTGCGAGCCAACCGTGCGCTTGATTCCGCAAGCGGTCGACCTCGCATCATTGGGCTGCCGTTCTGAGGGACGCACTTGTCACTGAACACGTCAACTGCCCATGGTAAGACTGTCAATCAAGCCGGGTCTTGATAGCGGTCGAAATAGGTCTGAAATTGCCAGCTCGTCTCCGCATCCAAGACCCGTCCATATCGAAATAGCATATTGCCAGCGGGGCCATGCACCGTGTCGTTGACCGTTGATTGATACGGAAAGGTTGGAATCGAGGCGTCGATCCGTTCGCCGCCGTGCATGTTGGAGATATCGCCTTGCAGGGTCACCGTGTCTTCTTTGGTCGGGGTGTAATCCGCGCGAAATCCGCCGCGCTGCTGGCGCCACGAGTCTCCGATTCCCGTGTCGCTCCAACCCGAGTTGCGATCGAATTGTTGCCCCCAGGCGCGCCAAGAGACTCCTCCCGGATTCGTGGCCCCGTAGCGAACCGTGTTGAAGTCGCGTTCCTGGTTTCCGCCACCCGACTGCACGAGGGTGCCCTGGGTTTCGCTAGCCTTCTTGGTAATGATGTTGATCACGCCGTTGACCGCATTGGATCCCCAGGCGGTCGTGCCCGGTCCTCGAATCACTTCGATCCGATCCACGTCGGCCAGCACGACGTCCTGCATGTCCCAATAGACGCCCCCGAACGTGGCGTTGTAGACGATGCGGCGGTCGATTTGAACCAGCAGCTTATTGGCAAAGCGGCCGTTGAAACCACGCGCGCTGATCGCCCAGGTGTGAGCATTGACCCGAGCCACATCGATGCCCGGAGCCATCCGCAAGGCTTCGGGGATGCTGCGCACTCCGCTGCGCTTGATCATTTCCGGCGTGATCACGAAGATCGCGGCGGCCGACCGGCCCACCGTGCTTTCCTGACGGTTTACGCTCGTGACCACCGTACTCAGTGAAGGAACGAGCACGTCCTGCTTGACCAAGTCATCCAGCTTCATGTCCGGATTCAGGCCGCCGGCTGTAGTTCCGGAACTCTCCGGTGCGCCCGGAGTCGCAGTTTCCTGCGGGGAGTCTTGTGCCAACGCAGTCATCGCTGGTCTCAGCATGCCAAACAATACGATCGTCATCGCGATGATGCCAAACCGTTTGATAGGCATGAAGGTTCCTTATAAGTCTCGTGTCGCAAAAAGTAGATCAGTTCGATCAGTCTCTTGAAGACGAGT
>JAYVCO010000081.1:0-7075 GCA_043749935.1 Planctomycetia bacterium | reverse complement strand
CGACAGGCTCGACTCATCGCCGACAAGTTTCAATTGAGCAATCACGCGCTCACCCGGCCGAAAAGCGCCCGTCGGGTTCGACAACTCGTAATACAAATCCACGGAGGACGAAAGCGCGATCGCGGTGGGCGGAGCGCTGACGGTTGGCGCCGTGCGGGCCGTCGCGGTGGCCGGATCGCCCAAGCGACTGATTTTGGCAGATTGGTCGACCGCGATTTGCTCGACCTCGCCCACATAGACCGAAACCTTGACCCAGACGGGATCAAAATCGAGTACTTCGAACAGCGGCGCCCCGAGCGTGACCACTTCGCCAGTTGCAGCGCTGACCGATCGCAGAATCCCGTCCTGGGGCGACTCGATCTCGAGCGGCCGCTGTACGCCGGCCTCCTCGTCCAATTGCAATTTATCCAACAGGCGTTGCCGCGATTGGGCGGCTTCATAAGATTTTTGCGCGAGGTTCAATTGCGCCTTGGCGTCGTCCACGACGCGGACGGTTCCAACTTGCTCCTTGAGCAAACGCTCGGCGCGATTCAAGTTGATTTTCGCCGCCTCGACTTGAACCTCGAATTGCTGCACTTGCCCTGCGGAGTCGATCCGCGCGGTGGCCACGGCGTTTTTTGCCTCGGCAAAGCGAACCCGTTCCGCGGGAGTGAGCACCGCGCGTTCCGGAGACAGCATCGGGACGAGTTGAAAGATGGGTTGGCCCTTTTGAACCTGCATGCCGACTTTGGGCACGGCCGAGGCCGACGGGGCTTGGAGTTTGCCGGCGACCGGTGAGGAAATGATCATCGTGGCTCCCGGCGGAAGCGCGATCTCAGCGCCAAACCGTCGGACACGCCCCAGCGGCCGGTCTTCTACCTTGTCCGTTTTGATCCCGAGCCGCTCGGCCGCGGATGGCGAAAGCTCGATGGTGTTTAGTTCTTCTTCCTGCGCGATCTTGTCGACCTTCGCGGGCGGAGTCGCGGATGACGTCGTGGCAGCAGGCTTTCCGCAGCCGCTAGCAAGGATGCAAGCGACCGCGACAAGTAATGCGGTTTTCGCCAGGTTCCATTCGATGACAGCAGCCACCGATGCGCGCCATCGCGGACGATCAATCGAGGAAATAGACTGGTGCTTGACGCAATTCATGATCATTGTCGGCTACGAACCAAGTGTGCTGACGCTCAAACGGGCTTCCAAGCCGACTTGAAATCCTCGACTAACGAAGCAAATCGTTGGGCCAATATCGCCACCGGGAATCGGCGCAAATCGGCGGTCCAACTTTGATTATCGGGAGACTACTGCCTTCTAGGCCAGCAGTACCGATAATTACTTTCATTAAGTCTAGGCGATATAGAGAGGAGTTGCTAAGCCCCGGCAGTGAGGAAATCCGTTAGGCCAGCCCAAAAACTCATTTGGATCGCCGCGAACCTTCGCGCCAGACGCAAGTGGTTTGAAAGCTGGCGTGCAGGCGGAGGATACGCGCTCGCTCGACGATCGAATCGGGGTGTCGATGGACCTTTTCGCGACTGGCAGCCACGGCCTCAGCTGCTAGTTGTAGTTGCTCCCGATGAGGCCCGTCGTCTCAAAGCCTTTTCAAGATCTCCGCCACTTTGTCCTCGTAGAGCTTCTGCCACTCGGGCGCTAAAATGCAATCGCTATCTTCCTGAGCTCCGCCGACGTTGCGAAGCTGGGCGGCAGTGGGTGCATAGTAGATATAGCCATTCGTATATCCCGCAACGAACGTCAGTTTGTGTGGAGACTTCAGCTTGATGCCAAGTCCGGTCTCGACGGTCAATTCGCCCGGGAACGTGACCAGCACGAAATCGCCGATTCGCAGACCCAGCACTTCGACGTCGATCATCCTCTTCTCGGCGGCCAGGTTGCCCGCTTGGTGTTTCTGCAACAGGGCGAGGTTCGTTTGCACGCGTGTCAGTTGCTCCATGATGTAGATATTGTCAATGTATTGCTTCATGTTCTTGCGGTTGTCGGCATCGAGCCTGCTCAAGTCGTCGCGTCCCATCTTTTTTTCGTGCAGGTACCGGTGAGAATAATAAGACGGGAACTCGCTCGACACGTTGTACTTCACAACCAAGGGAATGAACGTCTTCAGGTTCAGGCTCGTTCCCTGCAACGACTGCAGCAACCGAGTCTGCTCGGCTTGCAAAGAGATAATCCGCTGGGCAACATCGGCCCTCGGCAGCCCGATGATCTCAGAAAGTACGGTTAGCCGATCGTCTTGTCGGCTTTTAATTTTTCGCAAGGCCTGCAAAGTGCTAAGGCCCAGCATGTTTCCCAGCGGTTCCGCGTTTCGCGGATTGTCGACGTCCTTGTACAACACCGGGTTGATGTCTCCGCCGCATCCCTGCAAGAACAGGGCAATCGTGCCATCGCTCAGGTTGCCTTCGATCACCTTCGAGGCAAAACCGGTAACGTCCGCCGTATTGCCGCCGCTTGGAACTCCCTGGATGGGATGGCAGGCAAAATTGTAGACGACCGCCAGGGTCCGCCCGTCTTGTCTGTCCAACCGCAGAATGCCGATGTCCGGATCAACCGGTCCAACCTCGGCGACCTCTTCGTCGGGCGGCAGCGAGTAGGCGTGGCGGACGTCCAGCTCCTTGCCATTTTTTAGTTTGAGCCGGCGGTTCTCCATGATTCGATCCTCATGGCCGCGGCCCGCACCGATCTGGACGGGAACCAGATTCCGAGCCGCTTCCTTCACCGCCTGGAATGTCCGCTGGTCCACGTCCGCGCACACGATGCCGTGGCAGTGGCTGGCATTAATTAGCACGTTCGCGGGCTTGATGTTGAGCTCCTTCTCGATCCGCGCGCGAACCTTGGGGAGATAGTCATTGCCGATCGAGCCGATCTCCCCGATCGCCACCGCGTCGATGGTAATGATCGTCATCGTCGTGGCGTCATCCTTCAGCACCAGTGCCTTGGCATACAAACGGTCATTGACCGGGCCGGCCTGTAGATTGGTAATGTCGACTTTTGCGACTCCTGCCCGGAGCCCAGCCGCGTGGGCAGCGCTCGTCGCGAGCGATCCGGCAACGCCCAGCGCCACGATGACGAGTGCCAATCGCCCGCCGCTGCCGGCCTGTTTTCGCTTGTTGGATGTACGAATCGAGTGACTCAACGCGAAGGGCGCAAGCATATTCATGGCGGCAGAAACCTCATTCCGGAAGCGATGGAACTTCGATGCCCGACAGGCACTCACCATAACCCACTCGAAGCGCGATCTCCACCAGAAAAAGCATCTCGCCAGGCCGGAACTCAGGCCGATCGGCAGGACCGCTTGAGACTCGCTGACCCCGTGCCAGCGAGTCAACATCTCCAAATGCTATTTGGACTGCCGTGAGTTTTCGCGTGCGACGCAGGTGGACTGAAGGTTGGCGTGCAGGCGGAGGATGCGCTCCAGCTCGACGATCGCCTCGGGATCGCGATGGACCTTTTCGTGCTTGGCGGGCACGTATATTTCGCTTTCCACCCCGCACTGTTTCGCGCTTGAAACAGTGACCACGCCGTCGCTCTGTTCGCCGATGACGTTGGTTCCGCCGGTGCCGATGATGGAGTGCATGTGCGTGCAGGCTTTCAAAGGCATCTCCGCGAGCGCTGCGAGAAACGGGCTCGTAGGTTCCAGCAGGTCCACGCTGGTCGGACGTCTGCGAGTGACCTCGAGTCGGAACACGTCGCAATTGTTCGCCATGGTCTCGCGATACGTGGCCTGTTCCTCGGCATCAAAACGAATGAGCGTGTTGCCAAGCCGTCCCGCGGCCCTTCGCGCGAGCGAGCTGCCGTGGTGCGGCGTGGCAATGAAAACCACGCGCGTCACGAACGGAAGCGGCTCGAAAAAGAAATCTTGCGATAGCCGCATTTGCATTTCCGGCGAGCCGCGAAATGCGGAGAACGGTTTTATCGCAACTTTGTTCCAAAGGATGTCATGCGACGTGACTATTTGCATTTTGGCGACTAATCCGCCCAGGCTGTGACCGACCAGAACCATTTGATTGAGCGCCGGATCGTCATGATTGGGCGCAAAACATTCGTATGCCTGCCGCAATCGCTCGCGCAAAACGGCCACCGATTCCAACAGCCCTCCACCGGTCGGGTAGCGAAATGTCCAAAACTGGTACTGTGCGGAAATATCTGATTGGGCTCGCAGTTCATTGGCCGTGTCGACCCAGGTGATTGGGTCCGAATACAGGCCGTGGATGAAGACCACGGGGATTTTTCCGCGCTGGTAAGGCTCGACGAGCACAAGCTGCGGCTTGACCTCGGTGTCTCCAGGCGCCGTAAAACCGCGCAAGTATTGTCGCGGGCTTTCCTTGACGATTGCGGCCAATGGCGCCGTCAGGTCGCGCGAAAGTGGAACGGACGCACCATTCCAATTGGCGCAATGGACCGCGTGCGGATTGTAGAACTCGAGGACACTTTGGCTGCCGACGCCTTCCGACGCCGGCCGCAAAACCGCGGTGACCGCGAACGGCATTCGAGAGCGAAAAAACAGCTCGTCTTTACAAGCCGATTGCCGTATTCCAACCAAGGAAATACCCAGACCGCAAGCGGTATAACGGTGAGCAATATCATGGGCCTGAAATTGATCGGCCGATACCAGGCTGCTAAAGTCGTGCGGCTGCCAGGCGAATCCGTGATAGGTAATTGGAATGGTAAGCGTCTGAGGGTCATAGACGGTCAGATACCCGCGAGGATCCAATCGGCCAAAATGCTGGCCCGCTTCGATCAGTCCGGCGAGAGCGCGGCGGTAGGTTTGGGACTCGCACTGCGCGGCGGAACACGCTGAGGCCGAGAGAAATCGGCCGGATTGCATGGCGGCCCGGTAATAGAGGTCAACGCAACGAGCCTGATCGAGACGGTCGAGATCCTCCGCCTGGATCAGGGCGTCTTCGCCGGGCATGTTGCCCACGGCGGCGCGAGTGTGCAGACCACACACTCCTGGGGGACTCGCTGAATATGACCGGTGCGCGTGCCCATTCCCAGGAAAACAGCCGGCCAGCGCCGGCAGGGCGCATACGAACAGCACCAATAGCAAACGTCGAACGCGCAATCCAAAGCGATTCATCGCGACTCGGTGGGCCTGATCCATCAGGATTTGCGCCAAGCGTTTCGGCGCTAAAGGCGGGCACTGCAAAGATACCACCAGATTGGACGGGACCGGCGCTGACGCCAGAAGCAGCCGCAGAAACGGCTCGAAATAGGTGATGGGCGCTTGTTGCAATCGGCAATCGCGGCAAAGTTTCACGCTCGGCGGTGCGACCTGATTTTCTAGAAATCGCGGAACCGAGTACACTGTAGCAGCCCGGTACATGACCGTAGCCCCCGAGGTGCATCCGTGAGTGAATCTGACGACAGCCTGGTGAATCGCGTCAAGCAACGCGATTTGTCGGCACTGGCCGAATACCTGCTGACGCAGCGAAAACCCCTCTTGGCATTTATCGATCGCCAGTTGGGGGCGGCTTTGCGGCGCAAAATCGAAATCGACGACGTGTTTCAGGAGGTCAGCGTCGAGGCCATTCGCTCGTTGCCAGAGGCCGATTTCGACCATCGGGAACCGTTTAGCTGGCTGTGCCAAATTGCCGAGCGACGAATCATCGACGCGCATCGGCACCATTTTGGCGCTCAGAAGCGCGACGCCGGGCGCGAGGTGCCACTCGGCAGTCCCGGCGCCGATTCGCAGCATGCTGCGATTATCGACATGCTCGTGGCCTCGATGACCACGGCCACACAAGCGCTTTCACGAAAGGGCCGCGAAGCTCGCCTGTTCGAGGCGCTGGCAACTTTGCCGGCGGACCAACGCGAGGCTTTGCGACTGCGCTATATCGAAGGACTGCCGTCGAAGGAAATCGCCAGTAAAATGGGCAAGAGCGACGGATCAGTGCGTGTCATGCTCACTCGCGCGCTCGGCCGCTTGCAGCAAGTCCTCGGTCCGAAAGAAGCGCCTCGCTGACCAGCCCAGCACTGATATACTTGCGGTTCTCAGCACAGGGGCTGCACACTTCGCGACAATCGACTAGTTTTCGGACAACCGCAGGCACAGGATAGGAACGAATCGGAATGTCGCGTGCCGCAGACAACCTGGCGGAAATCGACGCGTCGGTCATGTGGCAACAGTTGTCCGACCATTTGGACGCGTTCGTCTCAGCCTGGCAGCAAGGCGAAGAACCACCCGCTTTGGGCGAGTTCTTGCCGGCGGCGCCGGCCGCGCTGCGCCGGCTGACGCTGGTCGAAGTCATCAAGGTCGACCTCGAGTATCGCTGGCTGCAAAGTCGTGCGCCGAAACTCATCGAGGAATATCTGTGCGAGTTCCCCGATCTGGACACCGGCAACGGCGTGCCTTGTGACGTGATCTATGAAGAGTATCACATCCGCAAACAGCAGGGCGAGGATGTATCGATCGCCGAGTATTGCCAACGCTTTCCCACGCAAGTCGACGAATTGAAGCGGCTGTTTCAACTCGAAGCGCCCGAACAGACGACCGTTTTGGTGCCGGCGGAACGCGTTCCGGTTTTCGAGGCGGGACAACGGGTCGACGATTTTGACCTTCTGGCTCCATTGGGAAAAGGGGCCTTTGCAAGTGTGTTTCTGGCCCGCCAGTGCTCGATGCAGCGGCTCGTGGCGCTAAAGATTTCGCGCGACCGTGGCTTCGAGCACCAAACGCTGGCGCAACTCGACCATCCGGCGATCGTGCGAGTCTTCGATCAACGACAATTGCCCGAACACAAGTTGCGGCTGTTGTATATGCAATACGTGCAGGGCGGCACCTTGCAGGGGGTGATCGAACACGCGCGACGTGTGCCCGCCACGCATCGCCAAGGGGCGACGTTGCTCGATGCGGTCGATCGGGCCCTGGCGCGGAACGGCGAGGAGCCGCCGGCCGATTCGATGACCCGCTATCGGTTGCAAAAGGCGAACTGGCCGGAAGTAGTCTGTTGGTTGGGCGCGCGTCTGGCCGGAGCGCTCTCCTACGCGCATTCGCGGGGCGTACTGCACCGCGACGTCAAGCCGGCCAATGTGCTGGTTGGCGCCGACGCGTCGCCCAAGCTGGCCGATTTCAATATCAGTTTTTCGAAGCTCG
>JAYVCO010000080.1:0-6914 GCA_043749935.1 Planctomycetia bacterium | reverse complement strand
GGTGGCCCAGACAACTTGTTGTCTGGGTCTCGCAGAGACAAGAGGCGACCCGCTCGAAAGGGTTGCGCCTGCTCGAAAGGTGAACCTCTTGTTGCTTCGTAAGCCAGACGACAAGTCGTCTGGCCCACCCGCTTGGTTCAATCGTGGCCTGGGGTTGAAAACGCATGGATGCTCCAACCACAGTTCGTGCCCGTGCTTGGCAGCCGATCGGTTCGATGGCTCTCCTCAGGCTGGCGACGGTGGTGGCGGGCTCGCTACTGTTTCTGCTGGCACTTGCGGCCCTACTGCTCTGTGTTCGTCGGGCCACTGGCGCGTTGAACGGGGCCTTGCCGGAGAGCGTGCTGGTCGTCTGTGGCGGAATTCTCGTGGCCTCCGCACTCGCGTTTCGTGGCCTGTGGGCGAACGCATCCAATTCGACATCGCGCCTGTCCGATGTTGCCCGCTGGGCTGCTCCGTCGGGCGTGATCCTGTTGAGTGCCTGCGGTCTTTCGTCGCGCGAAAACTCGACCGCCGGCCTGGTCGGGCTATGGGGAGCGCTGGCGCTAGTCGAAGTCTGGAGCTGGAGGCAATTCCTCCAAAGATCGCGTCTGCCTCGCCGAAAGTTAATCGTGGCGTCGCACCGAGCCGTTGAGACTGTCGCCACGTCGAGCGTGAAATCGAGTACCGCCGCCTTCGATGACGAGCGGGTATCGCAAAGGTTCGCACGGCGCCGAACCGAGAACGGCGGCGAGACGATGGAGGGTTGGGTGCGCGTCGAGTTTGCTGTCGGCCAGCGGCATGCCAATGCTCACATTGCCATTTGCCCACCGTTTGGCAATTTGCCGCAGTGTTTTGCCGAACAGATGGATGGCCCTTCGGCCGAGATTACGGTGGCGCAAGTGTTGCCCTACGGCATCCGCTGCGAGATCAAGCTCGACGAGGCGGCCCAAGAGCCGGACACGGTGACCCTCGAATTCTCGATCCAAGAGGCGCCGGGCGAGGAGTAGGGCTAATTCTCTTGCGAGTCGTTCGTCGGCGCCGCGGCGGCTAGCGGAGGTTCCTGCAGAATCTCGCCCATCCGCTCGACCACGCGCGGCGATCGCAGGTTGATTTGCCCGTTCAGCAGGAACACGAAGTTGTCGGCCAGGATCTCTTCCGGGTGAATGATATACGTTGTGTTCCGACCGATCTGCTCGTGGAATCCTGGCACGGCGGCAGGATCGAGCAGCACGGGCTTGCCCGCGGTAGTTGCGGGGCGACGCGTGCCGTCGGCATCACTGGCCAGCACCATTAGTTTGAAGTCGAGATAAGCAAACAACGTGTCTCCGAGTTTGGCATTGTAGCGATCGGTTTTGGAGAGTAGCACCGGCATGAGATCCACGTCGCGACCGTTGAGGTTGCAGTTGATGTAGTGGTTGTTGACGGGCGCGTCGGGATTCGTGATCTTCGCCTCGCGCAGCCCTTCGGGCAGCGACACTTCATTGCAGCGTTTGAACCCAATCGTTTCATAAAGGGCTTCGCGCAGTGGAGGATTGTGGCTGCTCAACACGTGAAACAGCTCGTGCGGCAACACGGTTTTCAACCGTTCTTGTCGTTCGTGGAGCATCTGTTGCGATAGGACGATCGCCGGACCGCGGCAATACGCCGCGCCCCCTTCTTCCTGGCCGCTGGTCTTTACCAACAGGATCACCGGCGGCAGATTGAGTTTCCAAGGCTCGATCTTGGCTCGCAGTGCGTCGATGAGCAGGGTCAGGCGGCGGATTTCGTCTTCCTGCCAAGGCATGACGTTTTTGGCGACGAAGGCCAGGAACTCTTGCTCGGAGACAACCCGATCGGTCTTGAGCCGGACCTGGCGATCGAACGGACTCAACTGTCGAATGTAATCGTCGATTTGCGTGATCGCAGAGATTCCCTCGCGCACGTCGGCAAAGTGCAGGACCGAAGTATCGGTCAGTGGGATATCCGCCGCTCGGCTGACGCTCAACCCGCAACAGGCGAGCACTGCTGACCAGGTCACTGCCGACCAGCAAGTCCATTGCAATCGTAAACGGCTCATTTGATTCCTTCCAGAACCGCCCACATTTGTTGTTGCCAAGGCACGCCGACTCCGCGGAACCCGCACGTGCAGAAATAGCTCAATTGGGCCGCGATGGTTTCGTGACAGTCGTCGCCGCTGGTGCGAGGCTCGCCGAAGCGTGTGACGTTTCGCTCTTCCCATTTAGCAAGCATGGGGCGCATCGCGTCGTTGACCAGCCCGGCCCCGACGAGGTTTCGCATGTGAGCGGCCCAGGCCGTGACCGCGGCAAGGTACTCGCCATCGTCCTCGGCGCGAATTTCATCGCCATTGAGCAGCATGCCCAAAGGCGCGAGTGCGTCATAGCATCGCTGGTAAAGTTGCTGCTTTTCTTGAGGGTCAAGATGATGGATGGCCGACATACTCGTGATCACCGTGGGCGCTTCGGGCAGTTGGCCGGACCAGTCGTCTTGTAGCCGGGCCACCTGGCACGCGCCACGACCGCCGAAACGAGCCAGCCGGGCCGCGGCGATTTCCAAAAACGCTTCAGACTGGTCGATCACGATAGCGCGGGCGCGCGTAAAGCGGTCCAGAAACTTTTCCGCCAGGCGACCGGACCCGCCTCCCAGATCGACAAGCAAAAAATCTGCATCTTTGGGGCGAGCGATCTGGGCCAGAATAGCATCCTGGATTTCCAGGTAATGCGGGTGAATTCGATCGGCGGCTTCGTCGTAGCCGGCTGCGTGATCGGCGACATTCCAGCGATAGGATTGCGTCAAAACTGCTGTCCTCCACGACGTTGCTGGGGGCCTTACTAGCATATCGCGGTCGATGATCCGCCCACGCCCGGCACCTTTTCCGGCTCACGCTGTTCAATATAGACCCGCTGACCCCCGTCTCGCTAGGCTGCTCTGTCAATGGCCCTTTGCGATTCGCCGGGCGATGTAATAATAGAAAGCCCCGGTGCCTCCGTCAGTTCTCGGTAGTTATCCCTCTTTAGCGAAATGCATGCTTATGGCCCGCTGGCCTCGTCACGTGTGGACCTCGATCGTCACGTATTTGATGATCTTTGGATTGTTCCCCTTGCTGTGTTTTCTGGCCTGGGCTTGGGTACGCGGCAGGGTCTAACCGGAATCACTAGCCCAACCTCGCCTGCCAGGCCGCCATTGGATTCGCCTCAGCTTGTTCGGAGAGATCGAGAACGTGGACAGAACGAAACAGGAGCTCGATCGGCATTTGGTAAGCCACTCGCAACAGCATGTGCTGGCCTTTTGGGAAGAGTTGCTGCCGCAACAGCGGCAGCGCCTTGTGGAACAAATCCGCGGGATCGATCTTGGCCAGATCGAAGAGCTATTTCACGGCAAGATTGCGCCCGAGAATTGGGCCGACCTGGCGCGCCGCGCCGTGCCGCCACCGGCCTTTCGCCTGCACGACAAACGGCCACAGATTTCGGCCGACCAAGCAACCACGCGCGGGCAACAGGCTCTCGATTCGGGACAAGTGGGCGTGCTGCTGGTCGCGGGAGGGCAGGGGACGCGCCTCGGGTTGGACCAGCCGAAAGGGATGTTTTCGATTGGCGCGGTCTCTGGCGCTTCGCTGTTTCAGATCTTGCTCGAAAAAATCGTCGCTCGTTCTCGCGTTTCTGGCATGCGGATCCCTCTGTATTTGATGACCAGCCCGGCTACGGATCAAGAGACGGTTGACTATTTGCGCGCGAACGAAAACTTCGGTCTACCGCAAGAGGACCTGAAGATCTTCTGCCAGGGCACAATGCCGGCAGTCGATGCCAGGACAGGACGATTGCTGCTGGGGGAGAAAGACCAACTTGCGCTTAACCCCGACGGCCACGGAGGCATCTTGCTGGGGCTGTCGACCCATGGTTGCTTGAGCGACATTCGAGCGCGCGGGCTAACGCAACTCTTCTATTGTCAGATCGACAACCCGCTGGTCGAAATGTGCGATCCCCAGTTCCTCGGCTATCATCTACTCACGAATGCCGAACTCTCGACGCAAGTCGTGGCCAAACGCACTTCGCGCGACAAGGTGGGCAACGTGGTTTCGGTCGACGGCAAATTGCGGATCATCGAGTACAGTGATTTGAATCCGCTCGGCGATGATATCGTCGGGCGACAAACCGCCGACGGCACGCCGGTGTTCTGGGCCGGGAACACGGCGGTTCACGTCTTCGACGTCGCGTTTTTGGAACGCGTGGCGCCAAGTGGCACAGCGCTGCCGTTTCACGTAGCCAAGAAGGCCGTAAGCCATGTCGATACCGCGGGCCGCAAAATCGAGCCGCAAGAACCGAACGCGATCAAGTTCGAGCGGTTTATCTTCGATTTGCTCCCTTCGGCTGAACATGCGATCGTGGTCGAAGTGGACGAAGCTCGGACATTTGCACCCGTAAAAAACGCGCCCGGCGAAAGTCGAGACACGCCCGAGAGCGTGAGAGCGCAAATGATTGCCTTGCATGCTAGTTGGCTAAAGGAGGCGGGCTGCGAGGTGGCGCCGGGCGTGGCGGTTGAAATCAGCCCGCGGTTTGCCCAGAATGCCCAAGAGGTGGCCGCCCGGGTACAGCCGGGAATGGTCGTGACTCAGCCCCGCTTTTTCTGCTAGCCTACCGCCTCGGTATTCAGGCAAATTGGGCATGATCCGTGGTGCTAAGAGCGGAACGAAACGATGCTGCATGCAGTGATCATGGCGGGCGGATCTGGTACGCGGTTTTGGCCGGAGAGCCGTGGCGCGCGTCCGAAGCAATTGCTGCGCCTGGTTGGCGAGCGGACGATGTTGCAAGCGACCGTCGATCGGCTGGGGAAACTGGTTCCGCCGGAGCGCGTGTTGGTTATCACCGGCGCGCGACTGGTCGATGAGGTGTGGAATCAGTTGCCGCAATTGCCGCCGCTCTCGGTCGTGGGCGAACCGTGCCGTCGCGACACGGCCCCCTGCATCGGTTTGGCGGCGCTCGAGGTCGTACGCAAAGATCCACAAGGCATCATGGCCGTCATGCCTTCGGACCATGTGATTTCCCCAGACGCGGCGTTTCAAGATTCGATCGCGCTGGCGGCCCGACTGGTCGAGGAATCGCCCGAGCGGATTGTCACGTTCGGTGTGCGCCCGACCTATCCGGCCGAGTCGTTCGGCTACGTCGAGCGCGGTGCCGCGGTGCAGACCGACGCACTTGAGCCTTCCAGCAGTTCTCCCGACGTGTACCAGGTGCAGCAATTTCGGGAGAAGCCCAAGGCCGACATCGCGCGGCAATATCTGGCCGCGGGCACGTTCTATTGGAACTCGGGCATTTTCGTGTGGAAAGCGGCGACCATTTTGCAAGCGATCAAAGAACGGCAACCAGAGATGTTTGCTCGGTTGAACACGATCGCTGCCGCGTTGGATAGCCCCAGCTATTTGGAAGTTTTCGAGCGCGAGTTCACGGCCATCACAAGCGTATCGATCGATTACGCGGTCATGGAGCACGCGCGGGACGTGGTGGTGATCGAGGCGCCGTTTCGTTGGGACGACGTGGGTAGTTGGCAATCGATTGCGCGGCTCGAAGGGGTCGACGCCGAGGGAAACACGATTTCGGCCAGACATCTGGGCCTGCGGACCCAAGGGACGATCGTGCGCGGGCCGGACGATCATCTGATCGTGACGCTCGGCGTTTCGGATTGCATCGTCGTCCACACGCCCGACGCCACGCTGGTAGCCAACAAGCACGACGAGGAAGCGATTCGAGAATTGGTCAAACTGATTGCCGAGCGTGGTTGGCAGCAGTTCCTTTAGCAGCCTGTTGATATAATCAACAGGCTGCGACATCGCATGGATGCGATGACAGAATAACGATTTAAGTCGTTATTCTGCGAGCCGTGCGGAGCTTGGCTCCGCACTTTGCGAGGTTGAAAGATGCCAGGATGGCATTTTTCAACAGACTATACAGATATTAGGTTCAGGTGTGTCGATGGATCGACGCAAATTCATAGCGACATGTCTCGCGGTCGGCAGCCACTTGCTCGGGCGCGGTTTGCTCAAGGCGGATGAATTGGAGGCCGAGGACCCGATGAGCGGCCACTTCAATGCCAAGATGCCCACCCTCGGCGGTCGGCAGTTTTGGGCCGATGAGTTTTTCTTTGACGAGTGGCATATCCAGCGCAACTCGCTGACCGGCCATTATCGGCTCCTCGACGGCTCGAACCTGCGCCATACTTGGGGCACGTTTGAGGTTTGCCGCGCCAAGCTCGAACAAATCAAAGACGAACGCAAATTGCCGCCGATGAAAGGAGCCGCCGTCATCGTGCTGCACGGGCTGTTTCGCAGTGCCGCCTCGATGAGCCACATGACTCGCTTTCTCCAGGAGAAGGGGGACTACACGGTCTTCGGGGTCAACTATCCGACGACGCGCGGCACGGTGGCCGATCATGCCCAATCGCTGGACAAAATCCTGGTGAGTCTCGAGGGCATCACAGAGATCAACATTGTCGCGCATAGCCTGGGCAATCTGGTGGTCCGCCATTATCTGGGCGATCATGCCAAGGGCAACTCCGGCACGCCTCGAGACAAACGAATTCGGCGGATGGTGATGCTGGGGCCGCCGAACCGAGGCGCGCAAATGGCCGAGGCCTTTTCTGGCAGCAAGACCTTTCATTACGTGGCAGGTGCTTCAGCCAGCCAATTGGCGCGAGAGTGGAAGGAGCTTGAGCCGAAACTAGCCACACCCGATTTTCCGTTTGGAATCTTGGCCGGCGGACGCGGAACCGAAAAAGGCTACAATCCCTGGCTGGGGCAAGACAACGACATGGTGGTCAGCGTCGAAAGCACGCGGCTGGCCGGGGCCGACGACTTTGCCGTCCTGCCGGTGCTGCATACACTGATGATGGATGACATCAGGGTGCAGCAATATACGTTGCGCTTTCTCAAGCACGGTTTTTTCGTG
>JAYVCO010000079.1:0-4031 GCA_043749935.1 Planctomycetia bacterium | reverse complement strand
CCGCCGGTGTGCCACTGGCTCTGCCAGTGCTGGCCTTCAAAACACTGGCAAAGCCAGTGGCACGCACAGGAACGAACCTCCTGGAACCAGCACTAGTCTCATTCCGACGAGGAACCAGGGGAGAGTAAAGCCCCGCTCTGGCTGCTTCGGGGCCGACGGATTGTGGCGGCCCACTTTAGCTTACGTTGCAATTCACGTCGATTCATTTAAACTGCCCCTGATACGCCTGTTTTACCACATTCGCCGGAACAAACGCCATGAAAACTCTCAGGTGGACCCTTAGCACGATTGTCTCGTTGACGCTCGTCGGGGCCGTGTTCTCGGCGACAGTAGTGTTGTCCAGGGTAGTGCTTGCCGGGGTTGGGACGACCACTCGGCCGAATGTCGTGCTGATCCTGGTCGATGACTTTGGATATGAGTGCGTCGGCGCCAACGGCGGCACCTCCTATCGGACACCGCAGCTCGACAAACTGGCTGCCGACGGAATGAGGTTCGAGAACTGCCACGTTCAGCCGCTTTGCACGCCCACACGTTTGCAGTTGATGACCGGCCAATACAACGTTCGCAATTATACGCGCTTCCGGCATTTCGACACGGCGCAGACTACCTTTGCCCAACTTTTCCGGCGAGCCGGTTACAAGACTTGCATCGCCGGGAAATGGCAATTGGGTCAAGACCTCAAGCTGCCGGCGCATTTTGGTTTCGATCAATATTGTTTGTGGCAGCTCGATCGTCGTCCACCGCGATATGCCAATCCCGGACTCGAAATCGACGGCAAGCGCGTGGATTACTCGCATGGCGAATATGGTCCCGACATCGTCAACGCCTACGCACTCGATTTTATTGCCAGCCATAAAGATCAACCGTTCTTTTTGTACTACCCGATGATGCTCACGCACGATCCGTATCAGCCCACGCCGGACAGCGTGGACTGGGATCCAAAGGCCATTGGCGAGCAAGTGAACAAAGACCCGAAGCACTTTGCCGACATGGTCGCGTATGCGGACAAACAAGTGGGCACGGTGGTCTCGGCCCTCGACAAGCTCGGCCTGCGCGAAAACACGCTGCTAATTGTCGTCGGCGACAACGGCACCAAGCGAGACCACCCCTCGCAGATGGGCAACCGCACGGTTCTCGGGGGCAAGGGAACGACCCTGCAAACCGGAACCCATGTGCCCTTGATCGCAAGTTGGCCAGGCGTCGTTCCACCCGGTCGCGTTTCGAAGGATCTGGTGGATAGCACCGATTTTCTGCCAACGCTCTGCGCGGCCGCGGAGATTTCGATTCCCAAACAGCTCATGCTCGACGGGCATAGCTTTCTGCCCCAGTTACGCGGGAAGCAGGGATCGCCACGAGAATGGATCTACTGTTGGTACGCGCGCGAGGGAGGAGCAGTGGCCGAGAAGGAGTTCGCCATGAACCACGGCTACAAGCTCTACAGCGACGGCCAGTTTTTTGACATCACTCACGATGAAAACGAACAGCGCCCGTTCTCTCTGGCAGCAATTGCGGGCGAAGCCGCCGCGGCCCACAAACAATTACAAGCAGCGCTCGACAAATTCCGCGATGCGCGGCCGGCGCGGCTTGCCGCGGAAGCCGGCCCCGCGCAGAAACCCGCGAAGAATGCTAACGAATGAAAAACCGCCTGCACGCT
Organism: Planctomycetia bacterium; assembly: GCA_043749935.1. GTDB lineage: Bacteria > Planctomycetota > Planctomycetia > Pirellulales > PALSA-1355 > PALSA-1355. The sequence continues at coordinate 2,377 of JAYVCO010000079.1, read as the reverse complement.
CGACATCCGCTGTTGTTGGCAATCGTCGTGGCCCTGGCGTTCGTGTGCCGCCACGCATTTGCCGCCGAGCAGCCAAATATCGTGATGATTATTTCCGACGACCACGCCTGGACTGATTATTCGTTCATGGGCCATCCGCAGCTCAACACTCCTCACATCGACGCGCTGGCACGGCAGAGCCTCGCCTTTACGCATGGCTACGTTCCATCGAGCTTGTGCTGCCCCAGTCTGGCGTCAATCATCAGCGGGCTCTACCCGCACCAGCACAAGGTGACGAGCAACGATCCGCCGATTCCTGCTGGCATGACCGCACAACAGTTTCAACAGTCAGTGGCGTTCACGGCTGGGCGAGAGGTGATGAATCGCCACTTGGAGGCCGTGCCGACGTTGCCTCGCGTGCTGGGGCAATTGGGATATTTCAGCCTGCAAACTGGCAAGTGGTGGCAAGGACCGTACAGTCGTGGCGGGTTTACGCACGGCATGACGCGCGGCGATCGCCACGGCGACGATGGCCTTGAGATTGGCCGCAAGACAATGCAGCCAATTTATAGTTTCATCGAGACGGCGCGGCAACAAGAGAAGCCGTTCTTCGTGTGGTACGCGCCGCTCATGCCGCACGAACCCCACACGCCGCCCCAACGGCTGCTGAAAAAATATCAAACCAAAACCACTTCGCAGCAAGTGGCCAGTTACTGGGCGATGGTGGAGTGGTTCGACGAGACGGTTGGCGAGTTGCTGGGACATCTCGACAAGCAGGGACTGGCTGAGAACACGATCGTGATCTATCTGGCCGACAATGGCTGGATCCAGAACACAGACAAACCACGCTACGCGCCTAAATCAAAGCAGTCACCCTATGACGGCGGTCTACGTACGCCAATCCTGTTGCGATGGCCAGGCAAGGTCGCTGCTCGGACGACCGAAGACCTCGCGCTCTCGATCGATCTGATGCCAACACTGCTGACCGCTTTGGGGCAAAAACCGGACGCGCGAATGCAAGGCGTCAACTTGTTGGACGCGAACACGGTGAACCGTCGACCGGCTGTTTATGGGGAATGTTTTACGCACAACGCCGTGGACTTGAATCATCCGGCGGCCAACTTGCGCTGGCGCTGGACGGTCTCAGGAGATTGGAAGTTGATAGCGCCCGACGCCAAAAATGAGCCGAATGAACGGATCGAGCTGTACAACCTGGTTCAAGACCCGCGGGAAAATTCGAATCTGGCGACGGCTCAGCCCGAGGTTGCGGCCAAATTACTGCGGAATCTGAATGCCTGGTGGGATCCGGCCATCGTGGATCCTTAGTTGGCGAAAAGCTGACAAAAAGGGCCGACCCGATCGACGGCCCGGGCGTAGAATTGGGCAGAGGTTCGCGGTTCCGAAGCCCAACTGGTTCGAAGCTCATGTCCCTGGCCGATCCCATGCCGTTGCCGAACGAATCCGATGCCTGCGCGGTGGCCGCCAGCGCAGTGGTAGCAGGCCAAGAATTGACGATCTTCGCGGAGTCGCCGCAGCTTATCCTCTCGATGGTCAAAGACATCCAAGCCGCCCAAAAGCGTGTTTGGATGGAGACCTATATCTTTGCCAACGATGACGCGGGCAGGGCCGTCGCCACGGCGCTAGCCGAGCGAGCCGCGGCTGGCGTGGACGTTCGGCTGATGGTCGATGCGTTTGGCAGCTTTGGTACGCCTTCGGTCGTGTTCAATCGTCTGCGTGCCGCCGGCGTAAAAGTCCATGTCTTCCATGCACTCTGGGATGCCGTCTTGGGCCGATTGCAATTCCTGCGCGTGCTCAATCAACGCAATCACCGCAAGTTGCTGATCGTCGACGATCGCGTTGCTTATTTCGGCGGCATGAACGTTGTCGACCAAACCATCATTCACTCGAAGGCCGATGCCAAGAACCGGCACTTGCCGAGTTCGGCCGGCTGGCGCGACGTTCACGTGCGATTGGTGGGCTCGCGACAGGTGGATGTGGCCCGAGCGTTCGAACGGCTCTGGCGCCGGGCGCATCACGAACCGCTTCGGGCGGAACCGCGGTGGCCCATCCAACAAATGCTGAACGCGCCGAACGACTCGATCTTTTTTTTCGATTCACGGCCCGCTTTGAGGCTTCGACGCCCGCAGCGGATCCTGGTGCCGCTGATTCAAAGCGCTCAACGCGAAGTCACCCTCTGCGTCGCTTACTTCATGCCCATGGGCCGAATCCTCCGCGAGCTATTCAGGGCGCGCAAGCGGGGCGTGCGCGTGCAAGTGATTATTCCGGGCCAAAGCGACGTCAAGCTCGTGCACTGGGCGACGCGACATTATTACGAGTTCCTGCTCAACCGCGGAATTCGCATCTACGAGCGCAAAGACCGCATGCTGCACAGCAAAGC
>JAYVCO010000078.1:0-2630 GCA_043749935.1 Planctomycetia bacterium | reverse complement strand
CGATGGCCTTGCGTAGCTTGGCGATTTCGTCGGGATCCTTGCGGCGTCGCAAATGGTAGAGATCGGGCTCGATGTCGATCAGTTCCGCGCCAAATCGCGAGGTCAGCTCAGGCCCGCAGGAGGAAAACTCGACGCCGAGCCGCTGAGGCCGGGGCCTCGCACTCAAGGCGGCGGTCAGGACCTCCGAGGACTTGTGGCGCTGATCGTTGCGCAACGTCGAGAACGATTTGGCCTCGTACTTGTGGATTTCGTCGGCGGCCACCGCTTCGGCCGGCTCTTGCGGCGCTACCAGGATCACGTGGCCATCGGCCGCGATCGCGACGGCGGGCGAAAAGGTCCATTCATATCTCGGCCCGACCAGGTATTGCACGTGCTGGTTCTGCGTGATGATGACCAGGTCGAGCCGCAACTGTTCCATCACGGCCAGCAACCGCCGCTGACGCCCCCGGCAGGCGGCTACATCAATTCCATAAGGATCAGGCGTGGTCGGCATCGAAATTGGACCTCAAGTTACGGGGCGTTCAAAGGAAACTTGGGCGAGGCGGTCGTGGAATTGACGGTCGTGCGATTCTTGTACCGGCACGCCTCGCGCCAAAACACTCGACCAGTATGGGAATCTCTTGGCGAGGTGTCCAGCACTGGCGACACGCCAGTGACACCTATGGGCACCCGACAAATTAAGCGTTGTCGCTCCATTACGCACGACAAAATGCGGGAGTCGTCAAGGCTTTGTCGGTTCGCCGGCCAACAGCTTCGCATGGACGTCGGCCACGTTCCACATGTAGTGGCCGATCTTATGAGAAGCCGCAGTGGTGATGTGCTTTTTCGCGAGCTCCCGATCGCCGGCCGCCTCGTAGTACAGGCCGAGATAGAGGTGCGCATAGAATAGTCGAGCGTTGAGGGCCTCGGGCGACGGCGAGCCTGCTTGGGCGGCCGCCAAAACGTCCTCGGGCCTGGCTTTGCCTCCGTATAGGGCGTAGACCTCCATCATCGGCACGCGGGCGTCTTGCTTGATCTTCAGCAAAGCGTCGCGAGCCTGCGCCACTCCCTGCCCGCGAGCCATGCAAAGGTAGCGCCACACGGCGTTCTCGACGTCGTTGTCGTCGACCGTCTGATAGCCCTCGAACTGTCGACGGCCATCGTCCCAACGGCCGGCATAGTAATAGGAAATGCCCCGCTTCCAGTGCCAAGGTTCCTGCTGGGGCTTGAGCTTGAGGCAGCGGTCAAAATCGTCGATCGATTCGTTGATCTGCCCTAAAGTGAAGTGCAGGCTCCCGCGTTCATCGTAGGCGGCGGCCCATTGTGGATCGAGCTTGAGGACGCGGTCGTAGTCGGCCATGGCCCGATCGGAATCGCCGGCCGCGACGTAAAGGTTGGCCCGCGACTGGTAGGCGCCCTTATCGGCCGGATTTTGTTCGATTGCGGCAGTCGCCGAGCGGATCTTCTGATCGAGCGCGGCTTGGTCGGCAGGCGATTTCTGGGGCGCGGGCGTTTCGCCGCGAGCGTTCGTAAGCGTGATGGCAACAAGGACGAGGGCAAGCCCGAGCGAGAGTTTCATCGTGGCGGTTCCAAGGGAGCTTGAGGGCCGAATGACCGCGCAATTGTAAGCTGCGTTGCGGTGGCTGGCTAATCGCTGGAATGCACGGAAAGTGGCCCGAGTCTAAGGCGAGCGCTAGACGGCGTGCTAGGAACAACTCAAAAAAAACTTCGGCATTTGGTTTTCCCTCACCCTGCCCTCTCCCAAAGGGAGAGGTGTTTGCGGGCGAAGTTATTTTTGAGTCGTCCCTTAGCTGTGGCTGGCTGCGGGGCTGGACGTCTGCGAATGGCCGTTGCCGTTGATGGGTGCCAGCGTCAGGGGCTTGGCCCCGATCAATCGCAGCGCGACGTCGATCAGATGCCTTAGTGGTTTGCGGCGAATTCGCACGCGTACCTCTTCGGCCAGGCACCACAAGCGACGATGGCTGTCTTGCTGCGGCCAGGAGTCGGCGACCTGCGTCACCTGCATCAGGAAGGCGGTGACGTTGCGGGCCTGATCGCCGCGGCGGGCGACGAATTGGCCGAGCGGTTCGGCGCCCTGAACCACGCCGCGCAATCCAGCGTCACTGGCGGCCTGTTCCAGAACCGGCCCGAGCTGCCCATTGGTGCCGTTTAGTGCGATCTTGGGGAACTCCCAGCGACTCTCCGAAACCGGAGTCACCAGGCAGAATTCCACACCCAAGTCTGTGACACGATACGGCACGATGCAGTGTTCGTGCAGTTGCACACGCTCTCTCGATTCCATGAAGTCAGTATAATCCGAGCGGGTGCTCGTGCAACTACACGCGCTCGGATTGCGCGTTGACGTAAACTGCTATTTGTCAACTGTTTTTTTGTGTCCACACGCATCGGAATGCGAATTCTAATTCCGTTGCACGTAAGAGTTTGTGATTACTCGAACGAAGTTGAGGCGATTTGTCTCAAAAAGAGACGCCACTCTCAACTTGAGACGTTTGGCGGGTCCGGACTACTGCTCTCCGCGTGCCAAATAGAAATTTATAAGTGCTTCATGAAAGGCAGCTTGTGACTGTTTTTGCGCGCAATCCCATTTGGGTTGGCAGTTGTGGCATCACTATTGCTCTAAGCGACACCAC
>JAYVCO010000077.1:0-5812 GCA_043749935.1 Planctomycetia bacterium | reverse complement strand
GGCCGCTGCCGTCAGGTGTTTTGCAGGCCATGTATCTTGGCAAAACGCGCAAGCGGCTGGAAGAAATGAGCGCGCCTGCCGAACTTCTGTCGTTGGTGCAGCATTCGGGTCCGATAACGATCAATGGCCGTGAAGTGCCAAACCTGCCGGCCCTCTGGGGCCCGCTTGAGCGAGAAGTCAACCGTCTGGCCGAAAATGTGCAGGGCTGCGTTGTCCACGGCGACCTTTGCCTCTCGAACATTCTCTACGATTTGCGATCGCGGATCTGCAAGTTCGTCGATCCCCGCGGTAGCTTTGGCTCGCCGGGCATTTACGGTGACCCTCGCTACGACGTCGCCAAACTGTATCACTCGGTTTACGGGCTCTACGATTTCATCACCAACGATTTGTTTCACGTCTCGATCAGCGGTACTCGAATCGACTTGGACATTCGCTCAAGGCCCCAGCATCGGCAAATTCAAGAGCGGTTCGAAAAAGTGTTCTTCGCCGAGTTCGACCGCCGTGAGATTCTGCTGATCACGGGACTATTGTTCGCCAGTATGCCAGCCTTGCACTACGATGCGCCGCGCCGCCAGTTGGCCATGTATGTCCGTGCCTTGCAACTGTTTGGCGAGCTGTTTTCACCGGCTGCAAAGCCCCAGGAAGTCTGACGCTCACCCCATGCGCATTTGCATCGACTTGGATGGAGTTATTTGCCAATTGCGTGGGCCGGGCCAGAACTATGCGGACTTGGAGCCGGTTGCAGGCGCCGTCGAAAAAATGCGCCAGCTCAAGGCCGCCGGCCACTATCTGATCATCAGCACCGCGCGGCACATGAAAACCTGCGATGGGAATGTAGGCCGCGTGATCGCCCGGCAAGGCAAGATAACACTCGACTGGCTCGCGCGTCATGGAATCGAGTACGACGAAATCCACTTTGGCAAACCCCACGCGCAAGTCTACCTCGACGATAATGCCATCCGATTCGAGTCTTGGAGCGCGATCGCCGGTGACGGTTCAACTTTGCCTGCGAGTGCTGAGCAACAACAGGCCGGAGAGTCGCCGACCTCCCGATGACACTCACTGAATACAAGTCCTCTGCCGGAATTGATAACACGCGACGCGACGCGCCACGGAATGCCGAATTTTCAGGCAGAGTTCTGCGGTAACCCATGCCACGCCCACGAACGATTCTCCACGTGCTCAATAGCGCTGGCGGCGGCGCCGCTCTGAGCACGCTCGGGCTGATCGATCTGTTGTCGGCCGAAGGGATCGGCGCCTGTGCCGTTTGTCATGATGGGGGCACTACGGAGGAGTGCGAACGACTACGCGACGCCGTCGGCGGCGAGGTCGTCTTTACGCCGCTCTATTGGTGGAATCGAAAGATTCGCATGGCGCTTTGGAAACGGCCTTTGGCGGAAGCTCGCCAAATCTGGAACACGGGCTGGTCGCTTGCCTCGACGGCTCATGTTCTGCATGCCGCGGAAAAGTGGAACGCCGACTTGATTCATACCAATACGATCCTGACTCCGGAAGGTGGGCTCGCTGCTCGTCGATTGGGATTGCCTCACGTGTGGCATCTACGCGAATTGGTCGGTCCCGGTAATCCGTTTCGACTCCGCCGCGAAGGTCCGCGATTTGGTCGTTACGCGGCTCAATATTGCTCAAAACTTGTTGCCAACTCACTCGTCAGCGCCGAGCAAATCCGCGATTGGCTGCCGGCGGGGCTCTTGGAAGTGGTGCCCAACGGCATTGACGTTGGTCGTTTTAGCACTCGGCCGGCGCCGGCCCAAGACAATCGAATCGTCGTGGCCATGGTCGGAAATTTGACAAGTCGCTCAAAAAAACATGCTCTGTTCATCGACGCTGCCGCGCGGGTGAATCGCAATTTGCCGATTGAATGGCGCATTTACGGACACGATCCCTCGAACGGCGGAACCCGAACCGGCGATCGCTACGTTGACGAACTGCACACAAGGATTGCTCGCGCAAATTTAACTGATCGCTTCTGTTGGCCGGGCTTCGTTGCGGACCCTGCTGAAATCATGTCGCAAATCGACCTGCTCGTGCATCCGGCCGACAACGAGTCGTTCGGGCGAGTGATCGTCGAAGCGATGGCCGCGGGGTTGCCGGTCATCGGGACACGTGGCGGTGGTGTCGGCGAAATCGTGGAAAGTGGCGTTACCGGATTGTTGGCGGAAAAGGACGATCCACAAGACCTCGCCGATTGCATCGAGCAACTGGTACAGAACCCCCAACGGCGCGCCGCGATGGGGCAGGCCGGACGCAAGCGCGCCGAATCGAATTACTCACTGACCGCTTGTGCGGCTGGTATGTTGCGTGTCTACGAGCAAGCGATGGCCCGACCTTTGAATCGGGACTCTGGCTTCACGGTGAAAGCCGCCGTCGGCCTATGAGACTGAATCTGCCATGAAATTCTCTATTTGCATTCCGAACTACAACTACGGGCGATACCTGGGCCGCACGATCCAAAGCGTTCTGGACCAAAACTATTCGGACTTGGAAATCCTGGTTTCCGATAACGCCAGTACCGACGATTCCGTCGACGTAGTGCGCAGTTTCGACGATCCGCGCATCCGGTTGCACATCAACCAGTGCAACATCGGTTTTGCCGGCAACTTGGATCAGGCCGCCAGAATGGCCGGCGGCGATCGACTAATCCTGCTTTCCTCCGACGATCTGATGGGCCGCGATGCATTGACCACCTACAGTCAATTCTTGCGGATGCTGCCCGACGAAGGGGAACGCGCGATCGTCAGTTCTGCCGAGTATGAGATTAATGCTGACGGAGAGATTACCGCGCACCTGCGGCTTATCCGGTCTCCTTTTCTATTGCCTGAGGATAGAGTGCCCTCGACCGAGGCCCCCGTGGGTATTCCGGTCTATCGCGTACCGGGTCCGGAATTGCTGCGACGATCCATTTTAGGCATGCAAAATCCATTTCATTTTGCCACGGTCAACTATCCGCGCCGGCTTTACGAAGCGGTCGGCGGGTATGGCGGCGGCCGCTTGACCAATCCGGACAAGTGGTTTCATTGGAAATTATTGTCAGTGGCAGATACGGCCTACTTCATCGATCGGCCGTTGTTTTCCTATCGTTGGCACGCATCCAATCAGCTCGCTCAGGAGAAAAAGAGCGGAGCATTGAAATTTCTGAGTGACGAGTATCTGAGCGCGATCGAACTGACGGATCAGGTCTTGGCCAAAACCGGACTCAGCCGTGCCGATCTCGAGCGCGCTTTCGTGGAATTCGATATCGGGCGTCACGGCCTGGCAATTCTGGCCCGAGAGAACGCCCACGAAGCTCGCCGGGTGCTGAATTTTGGTCGCGCCGTCTATCCACACCACACGCGGCGAAACCTGAAAGCCCTGTTGCTCAGGCTGATTCTACCTTTCGGCCCTCTCGCCGAAAGTCTGGGACGATGGCTATATCGCCGTCACTCGAAAACCAGTCTTAAGCACGGTGTGCCCGTCGTATTGGACGAATCGGGCACGCCGGTTCCCGTGTCTACCAATGCTTGAAGTCATGATGCTCGCAACGCGACATTCATTCCTGGTGCAAGGCGCGGCCGCCCTGTGAACAAAACACCCGAAAAAGTGCTGGTGTTGGGCGACGGCGTCTCGGCATTCCTCGCCGTGGTCCGTTCGCTGGGACGCCAAGGGATCGAAGTACATGTGGCTTGGTGTCAGCCGAACTGCCCAAGCCTGCGTTCACGGTATGTCAAACGATTCCATCAGTTGCCATTTTGTGACGCGGAAGGAAGCTGGGTCGGCCAATTGAGCAGCCTGCTCCAAGCCGAGCGCTACGATCTGGTGCTTCCGACCAATGAGCAGTCGACCCGCGCACTCTTCATGCACCGCCAGCAACTCGAAAAGGCTTCGCGGCTGTACCTGATGGAGGAACCTGCCTTTGACGTCGTGTTTGATAAAGTCAAAAGCGGCGAGCTGGCCGAAACTCTGGGCCTGCGCGTTCCGAAAACGCAAATCGTCTCCAGCATCGATCAACTTGACGGCTTGGAGTCGCGTTTTGCTTATCCCCTGGTGCTCAAGCCGGTTTCGAGTTACGACGCGAAATCGCCGTTGGAGCGCCGCAACGTCGTCAAAGCCTACGACCGACCCGAGCTCGATCGACAAGCCCAGCGGATGTTGGGCGCGGGACCGCTGGCGGTGCAAGAAAATTTCATCGGGCGGGGCGTCGGCGTCGAGTTGCTGGTCGATCGTGGTGAGATCCTGCTGGCATTTCAACACGAGCGCGTTCACCAGCCACTCCGCGGCGGGGCCAGCAGCTATCGCAAGAGCGTGCCACTCGATGCCGAGCTTCTCGAGGCGTCCCGGCGGTTCGTCGCCGCTTTGGATTACACCGGCGTGATCATGATCGAATTTCTCGTGTACGAAAGCGGCACCGATTGGCGAGTTGTCGAAGCCAACGGACGCTTTTGGGGTTCGCTGCCGTTGGCGATTGCCGCCGGCGCCGACTTTCCGTTCGCCTTGTATCGACTCAAAGTCCACGGAGACCGTCAAGTCCATCAGGGTTATCGCACGGGCCTCTACTGCCGCAACCTGTTGTCCGACATGCAGTGGTTTGTCCAGAACTTGCGGGCCAACCGCAACGACCCCACCTTGGCAACGCTTTCTCCTGTTTCGGTTCTGCTGGAAGCGAAGCACTTCCTCATGGGTCGAGAGCGGTTCGACACCTTCACATTCGATGACCCCCTGCCGGCGATAGCCGAGCCGCTCAAGTATGCGCGACGCACCTTGAGCCGGCTCGGGTTGCGAGCGCGACAGGCCTGGGCATCGTTGCCGGGCGTGCGACGACGTCAGTCGGTGCAAGCGAGAGAAATGCTCCAGCGAGCTCATCGAGTGGTGTTTCTTTGCTGGGGAAATATCTGCCGAAGTCCCTTCGCCGCGGCGTACGCACGCCAAGTCTGGCCGTCGAACTTGGAAATCTCATCGCGAGGCCTACATTACCAGCAAGGCCGTACTTCGCCGGCCGACGCCGTCGAGGCGGCGAGTTTGTGCCACATTGTGCTCCACGAACATCGTTCGTCGATGATTTCGGCGGAAGAGGTTATCCAGTCCGACGTGATCATCTGCTTCGACGAATTGATTCGCAAGGAATTCCTCGATCGGTTTCCGCAAGCTGCGGCAAAGACGGTCCGCTTCGGAATGTTGCGCCCACAGGGCCCGGTCACGGTGGAAGATCCGTTTGGCGGCAATCTGTCCGATTTTTCCAATGCTTATGCTCAAATCGCGGCAACGATCGATGTCAGTCGCGAGCTGTTCGCGGCGCCGTCAGCTCGGGCCGGCATGTCGCAGGATCCCCCGGCCACGGTCGCCGGCTGCGGCAAAACCTAAGGTATGGCATGAGGTCGAGCCAAGGTCTTTCGCGGCAGCGGATGAAAAGCGATCAAAATCGATGATTCCAATTGTCCTCTACTATCATCAGGTACTTCGCCAGCCTCGGCCCGAACACTATTTCCTGCAACAGGCGCTCACGCTGGATCAGTTTCGGACCGCCATGATTGAAGTCAAAGAACGGTGGCATCCGCTGCGCATCGACGAGTTTGTGTGGATTTTTCGAAACGGACGACAATGGCCCAAGAAATCCGTGCTGATCACCTTCGATGACGGGTTCAAGAACAACCTCTGGGCCGCCGAAGTGCTCCAGGAACTGGGCATGAGCGCGCTGTTCTTCGTGGTCAGCGGTGTCGTTGGCACGCGATTCCAGCCTTGGTATCTGCGGTTTGCCGAACTGATGTCGAACCGCAAACGCGACGCCTGGACCTGTTCGTGGGGAGCGACCGACTTTCGA
>JAYVCO010000076.1:0-9463 GCA_043749935.1 Planctomycetia bacterium | reverse complement strand
CAAGGCCACGCGGCCCATGCTGCCGATGATCGCCGTGCCAACCACCTCGGGCACCGGCAGCGAAACGCAATCGTTCGCGCTGATCTCGGACTCGAAGACCCATGTCAAAATGGCCTGCGGCGACAAGAAAGCCTCGTTCCGCATCGCGCTGTTGGATCCGACGCTCACCGTTTCGCAACCAGCGCGAGTGACGGCACTGACCGGGATCGACGCGATCGCCCACGCGCTCGAAACATACGTCACGAAGGTGCGCAATCCTGTGTCACTGGCTTTCAGCCGCGAGGCTTGGCTGCTGTTGGGCGAAAATTTTGCCCGCGTGCTCAACGAGCCGGCCAACCTCGATGCACGCTCGGGCATGCAACTCGGCGCCTGCTTTGCCGGACTGGCGATTGAAAATTCGATGCTCGGCGCGACCCACGCGCTGGCCAACCCGCTGACGACGCGCTATCACATCGTTCACGGCCAGGCGATCGGGCTGATGCTGCCGCACGTGATTCGCTTTAATGGCGCGGAATTCGGCAACTGGTATCGAGACCTGTTGGAGGGGACTGGCGGCGCCAATGGATTTCCCGATCCGGCCAGCGGATTTCAAGGTTTGGCCGAGTTCGTCGCCGATCTGGCTCGCCAGGCGGGTTTGCCCGAAAGACTTTCTCAATGTGGAGTCGAGCAAGCCAAGTTGCCGCAATTGGCGGCCGAAGCAGCCAAGCAGTGGACCGGCAGCTTCAACCCGCGTAGGGTAGGAGAAGCGGAACTGCTGTCGCTGTACGAAGCAGCCTATTGATTGCCATGAAGAAAAACACACATAGCTTGAGCCGAATTGCGTTGCTTGCGACTGTCTTCACGCTATTCGCGGTCTATACGTCTTCTTTGTTTTCAGCCGAAGCGGCCCAGCCGGCCGTCGTCGCCAAAGCCGACGCGTGGCCGGTGTTTCGGGGCGATGCGTTGTCCGACGGCATCGCGGTCGGATCGTTGCCCGAGAAACTGGAAGTGCTTTGGAAGTTCAATTCCAAACAGCACGGCTTCGAGGCCACGGTGGCAATTGCCGACGGCATCGTGTTTGCCGGCTGTCTGGATGGCGAGTTGTACGCCATCTCTCTGGCCGACGGCAAAGAGAAATGGAAGTTTCACACCGAGCTGGGCTTCAGCGCTCCGGCCGCGGTGAAGGACGGCCGCGTGTTCATCGGCGACACGGACGGCAAGTTCTATTGTTTCGAGGCGGCCACCGGCAAACCGGTGTGGGGCTACGAGGCCAATGGCGAGGTCAACTCGGGCGCCAACTTCTACCAGGACAAAGTGCTGTTCGGCTCGCAAGACGCCACGCTCTATTGCTTGGAAGCGGCCACCGGAAAGCTGGCTTGGAAGCATACGATCGGCGATCAGATTCGCTGCTCGCCCACGGTAGTTGACGGTCGGGCCTTTTTGGCCGGCTGCGATGGCAAGCTGCACATCATTGATCTGGCCAAGGGCGAAGAGACGGCGAGCGTCGAAATCGACGCGCCCACCGGCTCGACGCCCGGCGTCGGCGGCCAGCAGGCCTTCTTTGGCACCGAGGGTTCGAGCTTTTTTGCCATCGATTGGAAAGAAGCCAAGATCTCCTGGCAATTCAAGTCGCAACGCAACCTGCCGTTCCGCTCCTCGGCGGCGGTCACGCCCGAAGCCATTATTTTTGGCGGCCGCGACAAACAGGTGTATGCACTTGATCCGAAGAGCGGCGAAGAGGTTTGGAAGCCGTTTACCGCGCGCGCCAGGATCGATTCCTCGCCGGTGGTCGTTGGGTCGCGCGTGTTCGTGGGCGCCTCCGACGGACGGCTCTATGCGCTCGATCGCAAGACGGGCAAGAAGGTCTGGGAATATGAAGCTGGCGGAGACTTTACCGCTTCACCCGCGGTAGCGGCGGGCCGGCTGGTGATCGGCAACACCGACGGCACGTTATACTGTTTTGGTGCCAAGGCGCGGTGAACGGCACTCCTCGAAAAAAAACGCGTGGGAAGCATGATGGCCGTCGAAGCGACTAAAACCGAAGTTGGCAGTTACTTCATCTCCAACTATCCGCCGTTTTCGCAATGGTCGGCCGCCGCGCTCGACGAAGTCCGCGCCGTGCTCAATTCGTCGCCGCTCAACGCGCCGGGCCAGTCCAAACCTGCGCCGCTGGGGCTCTATCTGCACATTCCCTTCTGCCGCAAGCGGTGCAAGTTCTGCTACTTTCGGGTGTATACCGACAAAAACTCCGGCGACGTCGAGACCTATGTCGCGGCCTTGTCGCGCGAAATCGAGCTGGTGAGCCGTTTGAACATCATGGGCAACCGCCCGTTTCGGTTCGTCTATTTTGGCGGCGGCACGCCTTCGTTCTTGAGTGCCAAGCAGCTCACGTCGCTGGTCGATCGCCTGCGGGCCAATATCAATTGGGACCAGGCCGAAGAAGTGACCTTCGAGTGCGAGCCCGGCACGCTCTCGCAGCCCAAGATCCAGACGCTGCGCGAGCTGGGCGTGACGCGGCTTAGCCTGGGTGTGGAAAACTTTGGCGATGCCGTGCTCGAGGAAAACGGCCGCGCACACCTCTCGGCGGAAGTCTATAAATCGTGGGATTGGATCCAAGCCGCCAACTTTCCGAACGTCAACATCGACTTGATCTCGGGTATGGTCGGCGAAACGTGGGACAACTGGAAAGACACGATCGCCAAGACGCTCGACCTGGCACCCGACAGCGTCACGATCTATCAAATGGAATTGCCCTTCAATACGGTGTATTCCAAGGACCTCCTCGGCAATCAAATCGAAACGCCCGTGGCCGATTGGCCCATCAAGCGGGCCTGGGTCGATTATGCCTTCGACGCCATGACGTCGGTCGGCTATTCGGTATCGAGCGCCTACACGCTGGTCAAAGACAAGAACAAAGTCAATTTCAGCTACCGCGATAATCTGTGGCACGGGTCCGATCTGCTGGCTACCGGCGTGGCCAGCTTCGGGCATGCCTCGGGCGTACACTATCAGAACGAACCCGATTGGGCCGGCTACGTCGGCGCGCTCGAACGCGGCGAGCTGCCGCTGCACCGCGGCATGAAACCAACGCCGCATCAATTGCTGGTGCGCGAAATGATTTTGCAACTCAAGACCGGCCGGCTCGACGTCGATTACTTCCGGCGAAAGTTCGGCGTCGATATCGTCGAAGACTGGCGCGACGCCTGGCAACAATTCCACGACGAGGGTTATTTGAGCTTTAACCAGAAGCAAGTCACGCTCAATCGCGCCGGCCTGCTGCGCGTCGACGCACTTCTGCCCGCATTCTTCGAGTCGGAACACCGCGGCGTGCGGTACACCTGAAAAACTATTTGCATTTGTTCCAGTTATCTCGCGTTGCCCGCTTCGCCCAATTCACGCGGCTTCGACAATCACAATCCTGCCCTAAGCGCAAACAGCGATTCATTTTGCCGCTCCTACAGGTTGCTTTGGTGCTGCAACCGGCATCTTCGCGCTCAAATGTTTTGACGGTGGTCGATTCGCGGGCACTGCAAGAGGGGGAGGACTATCGACAGTTTGCAGTCGAGCATTTAGACTTTGTGAATGACTGCAACTGACCGGGATAATCGTTCTAGCGTGCGTGCGGAGGAAACAACTCACTCGCGCTGGTGCCGCTTGTCTTCGGCTTCGCAGCCTCACTTCCCTGTCGAGGCTAACTGAAATATATGGTCGATCCCGATCGACTCTCGGCCGCTTACGAAACGGCCCGATGCGACTTGCTCGCAGAGTCAGCGACAGCGGGGCACTGGATTGGTGAGTTATCCAGCTCCGCGTTTTCCACAGCGACCGCCATTAGCGCTTTGGCATTGGTGGAGCGGCACGCGCCGACCATCGGCGGTCATTTCGTCGACGAAAAGCGCGAGTGCCGGCTCAGCGAACTGATCATGGCTAGCGTCCGTTGGTTGGCCAGGCATCAGAATGCCGATGGCGGCTGGGGCGACACCGACAAGAGCGTGTCGAACATCGCCACCACGATGTTGGTGCGCGCGGCATTCGCTCTGACGGCCGTGCCCGCCGATTGCCCAGGCATTCTGGAGCGGGCCGACGAGTATATCGCGGAACACGGGGGCATGCGCGGACTGCGCCGCAGATATGGAAAGGATAAGAGTTTTGCGGCTCCGATCCTGACCAATTGCGCCCTGGCCGGTTTGATCTCGTGGCGCAAAGTGCCAGCGTTGCGGTTCGAGATAGCCAGCTTGCCGCAAAAATTTTGGAAGCATCTACGGTTGCCCGTGGTTGGCTGTGCCATTCCGACGCTGATCGCCGTTGGGCAGGCGCGCTATTTTCACCGCAAGCCGCGCAATCCGGTCACGCGGCTGTTGCGCGGCGCGAGCATTGAAAAAAGTTTGCAGGTGCTCGAGCAGATGCAGCCGGCCAGCGGAGGTTTTTTGGAAGCCATCCCGTTGACGAGCTTCGTCGTGATGAGCCTGGCCAGCATTGGCCGCGTCAACCATGCCGTGGTGCGTCAAGGGGTCGAGTTCTTGTTGGCCTCCGTCCGCCCCGACGGAAGCTGGCCGATCGGCTCCAATCTCGCGAATTGGAATACCACGTCGGCGGTCAACGCCTTGGCCGCGGCAGGAGAAGATGTGCGCGAGTTGGGCTGTCTCGATTGGGTGTTATCGTGCCAACACGGGCAGTCGCAATCGGACCGCGACGCCGAACCGGGCGGCTGGGCTTGGACCGCTGGCGCGGGGGGCCTGCCAGGCGTCGACGATACGTCCTCCGCGCTGAGAGCTTTGGCCGCCTGGTCCAAATGCGAATTGCCGGCGCAACAACAAACTAAAATCCTCGCAGCCGCCGCATTAGGCGTCAATTGGCTGCTCGAGATGCAGAACGTCGATGGCGGCTGGCCAACGTTCTGCCGCGGCTCGGGCAAGCTGCAGTGCGACCGCAGCGGCAGCGATTTGACGGCGCATGCCTTGCGCGCGATGCACGCATGGCACACTTCTTTGGTGAACGATGCCGCGCTCGACTTCGAAAACCGGCGCGATTTGGATGAACGAATCTGCGTGGCTCTGGATCGCGGCTTGCAATATTTGCTGGCCGCGCAACGGCCCGATGGGTCTTGGGTGTCGCTGTGGTTTGGCGATCAGCATCGACAGGGTGAGGAAAACCCGGTCTATGGCACGGCCAAAGTGATCGCGGCATTTCGCGATCTGGGGCGGCTCGATTGCGAACCGGTGCGCCGCGCCTTGGAATGGCTGCTGGCGATGAAACATGCCGACGGAAGCTGGGGCAGTGAAGTGGCGGCTGAATTGACTACGCCAGCGAGCCACGGGTGCGTGGAGGAGACCGCGCTCGCGACCGAGGCGCTGTTCGTTTGTGGGCAAACGCCGGCCCATGAAATCGCGGCGGCGCAAGGCCTTACGTGGCTGATTGACGCAGTCGAAGCCAACCGGCACCACGAGTGTTCGCCAATCGGTGTCTACTTCGGCAAGTTGTGGTATTATGAAAAGCTGTATCCGCTAACGATGACCGCCAGCGCGCTTGGCCAGGCAGCGCGACGATTACTACCCCAGCCAGAGTCTCCCTCCGTTGTCCACGCCGCGAAGCGATAGACCGCGTCGGCCCGTCCGCCAGCCAACCCTATTGACGCCCAACCCTAGTATTGTCGACTCGATCATCCCTCCTGCCACGCCTTATTGACGAAGGCTTCAATCCGTGAGCGATGCGCGCGTTACCACCCCCGACTTGGAATCCCTGGTGGGGCTGTTCTACGCCCAACCCGAGCAATTGGGCCGCTTCGACGAAGTCGATTCGCACAGCCTGGCGCGCGACTATCGCATGCTGCTGGCCCACGACAGCCACATGACGGTCACCGTCGAGCGGTTTCACAATGGTCCGGTCGACGTCCAAGTGCTCGAGTCGCAACTGACCGGCACGCATTACGCACGGAAGATCTTGCTGGCGCGACATAGCGACGGGGTCGTGGTGCAGTTTGGCATCATGCGGCTCGATTTTGCCCACGTCAGCGCCGCCGTGCGGCGCGAAATCGAAAGCCAGGCCACGCCACTGGGACGAATTTTGATTCAGCACAATGTGCATCGCATCGTGCACTTGACCAAGCTTTGGAAAGTCACGCCGGGCGAAGACCTGCGGCGGCTATTCAACATGGCGCCCGGCCAAATCACCTATGGACGCACCGCCATCATCGATTGCGATGGCGAGCCGGCCGTGGAGCTATTGGAAATCGTCACGCCGGTTTAGCGCCGGGCGGCATTCTCGCTTTGTCAACATTCTTACGTTCCCAACTGCATCAAAATGTTGGGAATGAAGGGGGACTCGAAGAACGACTCGAGCGAGCGCTCTTCGAGCGATCCGTCCTCGTGGATGTGGTGGAAGGTCGCGACTTGTTCTTGCCGGAATTGCTTGAGAAGTTCCAGCAGGGGTTCGGCGTCGGCCTGCAACATGCTCTTGTTAAGCTCGAACACCACGAGTTTGATTTGGCCAGCGGCAATGGACTTCTTCATCCCTCTGAGAACGCGATACTCGGCTCCCTCGACGTCGATCTTTACCAGGTCGATCACCCGCAAGCCGTGCTGCTCGCAAAAATCGTCGAACACGACCGATTCGACCGTGATTTCCTCGAACGCGTCCGAATGGAAAGTCGCCTTATACGCGGGGCTGTGGCGTTGGGACGAGCTGTTTCCGCGGAATCGCTTTGAAACGTGAAAGGCGATCGAGCCGTTCACGTCTGAAACGGCTTTAGGCACGGTCGACGCCTGACGCCCGTGCTCGTTGACGATCATGTTGTCGGCCAGCAGCGTGTACAACTCGGGGTTGGGCTCGAACGCGATCAAGCGGCCTTGGCTGCCGACCAGGTAACCGGCCAGCACGCTGAAATAACCGACGTTCGCGCCGATATCGCAAACGACCATGCCTTTCTTGAGACAGCGCATGAGGTAGTTGGTCAACTCAGGTTCAAAGACGCCATTGACCAGTAAGCGCGGCGTCAGGCTGAGGTCGTCGGCGCAGACGTAGAGGACTCCCCCATACTTTGGCACGATCAGCACGCGGTTGTTGCCGACGTACGTTCCCCAAAAATCCCTTTCCACGGTTCGGTCCTCGTTGCGTTCGCTGGCACCTGTGCGTGGAGTTGCTAGAAGCGCATCGCGGTAAAGCCGCCGTCGACATAGTAGGCGGCGCCTGTGATGAAGCTGCCGGCCTTTTTCGATAACAGCAGCAAGGCCGCGCCGATCAATTCCTCCGGCTCGCCAAAGCGGGCCAGCGGAGTTTGCGACATGATGCTGGCCGTCCGCGTTTCGTCGAGGAGCTGACGGTTTTGCTCGGCGGGAAAGAAGCCCGGGCAGAGCGCGTTGACGCGAATGCGATAAGGGGCCAACTCGCGGGCGACGTTCTGAGTCAAGTTTACCACGGCCGCTTTCGACGCGCTGTAGGCGAACACGCGCGACAGGGGAACGTCGGCCGTGACGCTGCCGATGTTCAAAATCGATCCGCCGCCGGCCTTGGCCATCTGAGCACCAAAAATCTGACAGCCCCAGTGCGTGCCGCGCAGGTTGATGTCGATCACACGCTCCCACTCGTGATCCGTCAACTCCAGATAGGGGCTAGCGGAATTCACGCCTGCGCAGTTGACCAGCATGTCGACGCGGCCGAATTGTGACACTGTTTCGCTCAACAGCGCTTCGACTGAGTGCCGGATGCCGACGTCGACGGGAGAAAATTTGGCCACACCGCCGAGCTTTTCAATCCGCTCGACCCGCTGCCGGCCGCGCGTTTCGCTGTTGCCGGCCACGACCACGTTGGCCCCCGCCTGAGCAATGCCGTCGCACAAGGCACCGCCCAGCACGCCGGTGCCACCGATGACGACGGCTACCTGGCCCGAGAGTCCAAAGAGTTGTTGCAGATAGTCGTTAGACATAGTCCCGATCGATCCTACTTGGGTTCTTTTCGCAACCGCAGCCAATCGGAGTGAAACACGCCGGGCTTGTCGGTGCGTTGATACGTATGCGCGCCAAAATAGTCGCGCTGCGCTTGCAGCAGATTGGCCGGCAGTCTGGCGGCGCGATAACCATCATAGTAGGACAATGCGGCAGCGAAAGCCGGCACGGGAATGCCCATCTGCATCGCGGTGCAAACGACGCCCCGCCAGGCAGGCTGGGCCTTTTCGACCGCCTGGGTGAAATACGGCGCCAGGAGCAGGTTTTCCAGCTTCGTGTTGGTTGTGAAGGCGTCCTTGATGCGATCCAAAAATCGGGCGCGAATGATGCAGCCGCCGCGCCACAGTAGGGCGATGTTGCCGAAGTCGAGCGGCCAGTCATGCTCCTTGGCGGCGGCTTCCATCTGCACGTAGCCTTGGGCATAGCTGCAAATCTTCGAGGCATACAGGGCCTCGCGTGTCTCGTCGATGAACTTGGCGCGGTCGCCCGTGAACTTCGGCGTCGGGCCGGTCAATACCTTGCTGGCCCTCACGCGGGCCTCTTTCATCGCCGACAGCGTGCGGGCATAGACCGCCTCGGTCACGAGCGTGCTGGGAACTCCCAAGTCGAGTGCCAACTGGCTCATCCACTTGCCCGTGCCCTTGGCACCGGCAGTGTCGAGAATGTAGTCCACCAGATAGCCGCCGGTATCGGGATCGCGAACGCTGAAGATATCGCGCGTGATTTCGATTAGGTAGCTATCCAACTCGCCTTTGTTCCAGGTGTCGAAGACGTTGTACAGTTCGTCGTTCGACAGGCCGAGCGCCTGCTTGAGCACGAAGTAAGCCTCGCAGATCAACTGCATATCGCCGTATTCGATGCCGTTGTGAACCATCTTTACATAATGGCCGGCGCCGCGAGGCCCAACCCATTCGGCGCAAGGAATATCATTGTTGGGGCCGACCTTGGCCGCGATCGCCTGGAAGATCGGTTTCACGAGCGGCCACGCTGCCGGCGAGCCGCCCGGCATCATGCTGGGGCCCAAGAGCGCGCCCTCTTCGCCGCCTGAGACGCCGGTGCCGATGTAAAGCAATCCCTTCGACTCGACATACTGGGTGCGGCGTTCGGTATCGAGATAGTAAGTGTTTCCGCCGTCGATGATCACATCGCCCGGGGACAGCAGCGGAATCAACTGCTCGATCAGGCTGTCGACGGCCGGGCCGGCTTTGACCATCAACATGACTTTGCGCGGCGCGGCCAGGTTCTTGACCAATTCCTCGATCGAGTGGCAGCCGACGAAGTTCTTGCCTTTCGCGCGGCCATTGATGAGGTTGTCGACGACGCTGGTGGTGCGATTGAAAACCGCGAGGCGATAGCCACGGCTCTCCATGTTCAGGGCCAGGTTTTCGCCCATGACCGCCAGACCGACCAGCCCGATATCACAAAGTTTGGCCATGATTTTTGCAGTTGATTAAAGAGAGAGAAAAAATGGTTGCCTGGGAATGACACTTTCGCAATTCAATGTTGGATCCACGGTGGCTGGGCCGGCAGATACGTGTCGAACT